>JAGTRY010000117.1 GCA_018262235.1 Pseudomonadota bacterium | reverse complement strand
AGCTCGCAGATGCCCTGATCGAATTTCTGCAAATGAATCTGAGTGCTGCCGAATTGCAGAAACTCGCCCCACGCATTGAAAATTTGCGTACCACCATGCTGGCGATTGGCAAAGCACCGGAAAAAACCTGGATCCGCCTCGATTATCTGCCGGCCAGTGGCACACGCATATTCGTGGGCAACGAACAGAAAGGCGCAGATATTCCCGGCGATGATTTTTACAGCGCACTGCTTAAAATCTGGCTGGGGGAACATGTCCCGCAAGAGTCGCTACGCAACGCATTGTTGGGGCGGCAGAACTGAACCGGAAAATGTCCGTCCTGCGCGCACTCATCCGCTTGCCGACCTGCCACCTGGGTGTCCGCCATGATTCAGCGGACTTGATTGAAGAAATAGTTTTCCTGCCACGGGAAAATCCCGTTGAAACCGCCCACGACCCATTAGGGCGTCTATTCATCGAACAGATCGAAAACTATCTGATGGATCCCGCATGGACCATCACCCTGCCGCTCGCCCCACGCGGCACCGTGTTTCAGCAACGCGTCTGGCAGGCCATTCGCAGCATCCCGCCGGGTCAGATACGTCATTACGGCGAGTTGGCAAAAGATCTGGTTTCCGCCCCACGCGCCATCGGTCAGGCCTGTGGCGCCAATCCTTTCCCGCTGATCACGCCCTGCCATCGTGTCATGGCCAAAACCGGACCAGGTGGCTTTGCCCACGCACGCGAGGGCTGGCTGCTTGAAACAAAACGCTGGCTGCTGCAGCACGAAAGCACGCTTTCAAAATGAGCGAATCCACGCCCGCCACGCATGCGGATATTGACGCCTTCATCGATGATCTGTGGTTGCAGGATGGCTTGTCCAAAAACACGCTTGAATCCTATCGCAGCGATCTGACCCTGTTTGCTGTATGGCTGCACGGCCATTCTGCACAAGAACTTGTAACAGCCACCCAAAGCGATCTGGCGCAATATCTCGCGCATATATCGCATCAACACAAACCGTCGACCCAGCGACGTGTCATGTCTGCCCTGCGGCGTTTTTATCGCTTGCAGCTGCAGAATCAGCGCATTGAAAAAGACCCCACCCTGGATCTTGGCTCCCCCGGGAATGTTGACCGGTTTCCTAAAACGCTCAGCGAAGAACAGGTCGAAGCCTTGCTGGACGCCCCTGATATTGAATCGAGTTTCGGCTTGCGTGACCGCGCCATGCTCGAGACACTCTACGCAGCAGGCTTGAGAGTTTCTGAACTGGTGAATCTGAAACTATTCGAAATGGATTTAACGCAGGGTCTGGTAAAAATAACCGGAAAGGGCGCCAAAGAACGCTTGGTACCACTCGGAGAATGGGCGCTGGACTGGATCAAGCGGTATTTACAAGAGGCCCGCCCGGTCTTGCTGAAAACGCCGTGCGAAGCCGTTTTTCTCACCCGCTTTGGCAGTGCCATGACCCGCCAGATGTTCTGGAACACTATAAAAAATCACGCCCGCCACGCCGGCATAGCAGAATCCCAGATATCTCCCCATACCTTGCGCCATGCCTTTGCGACCCATTTGCTGAACCACGGTGCCGATCTGCGTGTCGTGCAATTACTGCTGGGGCACGCCGATATTTCCACGACCCAGATTTACACGCACGTCGCTCAGGAGCGTCTGAAAAAACTCCACCAAATCCATCATCCACGTGCCTGAATGCGTATTATCAAACCCGGGGCCCGAAGATGATTTGCCTGAATTGAAATATTAGTGGCAGAATCAGCCTCATTCGATGAGTGTTTCCACGCTTCTGAATCCACGAAGACGGCACTTATACGAAATTATCTGTCCGCCTTGGGGGTAAAGATATTCAGGCGCCCCTTTCAACAGAACAAAGGAAAATCATGCTGCTAACCAAAACACAACTCAACAAAGCATCTGTAAAAGAACTCCAGCAGGCTGCAGCTGCAATCAAGGCCGAAATCGCCAAGCGCGACAGTACGACCAAGACCGATCTGCTGAAGAAGGTAAAGAAAATGGCTGCCGACGCCGGCGTTTCCATCGAAGAACTGCTGGGCAAAGCCCCCAAGAGCGTCTCGGCGCCCAAGGCTCCGCGAGCCAAGAAAGCTGCCGGCAAGGCACGCGGCAAGGTTGCCCCGAAATATCAAAACCCGGCCAATACCGCACAAATCTGGACCGGCCGTGGCCGCCAGCCGCTGTGGGTCGCTGACGCCCTGGCCTCAGGTAAAACCCTTGACGCGCTGCTGATCAAGAACTGTAATAGGTGCTGATTCATAATCATAAAGGCGACCTTATGGTCGCCTTTTTGATTTTCCACGGAACACCTGATTCAAGCCCCGGGGAAATCCATCGGCGCCCTACCCGCAGGCACACATTCCCCGCTTCGCCCACGCTCGATATATACCCCGACGCGTCTTACGTTGCGCAAAACGCCAGGTTTAGCAATCGAAACTCTCACCCAAGGCGCATTGAATTCTTCAAACATCAAGGCAACAACAAATTCACCCAACGTTTCAAGCAGATTGAATTGTCGCTGCGCCAGGACCTCGCGAATTCTCTCGACAACCTGGTCATAACTGATGGTGTCCGCGATATCATCACGCTGTGCCGCAGCATCGGGCACCCCGAAGGTCATGTTGATTTCCAGCGGTTGTGCAGCAGAACGCTCACGGGGATAAATTCCGACGTGCGCATCAACCAGCATGCCTTCGATAAAAATGAAATCCATGAATGACTAACCCGGCCACCGGCCCTCTGAGAAATGCCACTGATTCTACCCTTGCTGCTTGTAGCCTACCTGATTGGATCCATCCCGTTTGCCGTGGTCGTGAGCCGTGCCATGGGTTTGTCCGACCCGCGCAGCTTCGGTTCGGGCAATCCAGGCGCTACCAATGTTTTGCGTAGCGGCAACAAGCTCGCCGCCTTGCTGACCCTGATCGGTGATGCCGCCAAAGGCGGCCTGGTCGTATGGGCCGCCCGTGCCTTCGCACCGGACCTGGGGCTGGACGAGCAGGCGCTGGGACTCATCGCTGTTGCCGTATTTCTCGGTCACGTCTTCTCGATCTTTCTGCGTGGCAAGGGTGGCAAGGGTGTAGCCACCGCCGCCGGAGTCCTGCTCGGCATCAACCCTATGCTCGGGGGCGCGACGCTGCTGGTATGGCTCGCGACGGCTTTGCTCAGCCGCTACTCTTCGGCAGCAGCGGTGACTGCGGCCGTTGCCGCCCCGGCTCTGACACGCTGGATCACCGGCTCAGAATACTGGACGATTGCCGTCATGGGCATGGTCCTGGTCCTGATCTGGCGCCATAAGGCCAACATCAGCCGTCTGATCAAGGGGACCGAAAGCAAGATCGGCAGCAAGAAAACTTCCGCTTCGGAAGGGTCTAACTGAGTTCGGACAGTGGCCAGCGCGGGCGGATCGCAAAAACGCCGTTCTCTCCAGACCGGAACTTGCCTGCCCGGACTCGCATCGCGCAGGCAAAGGCAATCATGGCACCGTTGTCGGAGCAATACTCCAGCTCCGGAAAGAAGACATGCCCGCCTCGCTTGCCGATCTCGCGACGCAAGCGTTCCCGCAAACGTGCATTGGCCCCGACCCCTCCAGCCACAACCAATTGCGACAAGCCTGTCTGCGTCAGTGCGGTACGGGCTTTGGCACACAACACATCGACCACCGCCTCCTGGAATTCCGCAGCCAGGTCAGGGATTTGTGCTTCAGAAAAATCCGGTTTTTTCGTAGCCGTCAGCACGGCCGTTTTCAGACCACTGAAACTGAACATCAAGTCCCCCGAGTTTTTCATCGGACGTGGCAATTTGAACCGGCCTGCCACGCCCTGCCCTGCCAGCTTCGAAAGGATCGGCCCCCCGGGATACGGCAAACCGAGCAATTTGGCGGTCTTGTCGAAAGCCTCGCCAGCAGCATCATCCACGCTCTCTCCGAGCAACACGTAATCCCCTACACCGCCGACGCGCATCAACTGGGTATGCCCGCCAGAAACCAGCAACGCCACAAACGGGAAAACGGGCGGCTGCACTGAAAGCATCGGAGAAAGCAGGTGACCTTCAAGGTGATGGATCGGCATGGCCGGAATGTTCAGCGCCAGCGCGAGGGCTTCCGCCACGCTGGCGCCTACCAGCAAAGCACCAGCCAGACCGGGGCCTGTCGTATATCCCACCACATCAAGATCCTTCAGGGCATGCCCACCGGCAGCCATGGTTTCGCGAATCAGCGGCACCATGCGCCGCACATGGTCACGTGACGCCAGTTCCGGCACCACGCCACCGTACGCAGCATGCAGATCAATCTGCGAAAACACACGGTGCGCAAGCAAGCCACGCTGTGTATCGACCAGACCGATACCTGTTTCATCACACGAGGATTCAATGCCTAGAACGAGTTGAGACTTCATCATGTCGGGGATTTTATCCCATCGCATCGACAGGACATGCATAAGGTGCTTGGAATTTCGTAGACTTCAGGATAGACTGGCGAGCTCTTCTCATAGTTTGTCCAGCAAGGAATACAGAATGCCTGGTGTACGCGTCAAGGAAAATGAACCGTTTGAAGTCGCCATCCGCCGCTTCAAGCGCACCATCGAAAAGGCTGGCACGCTGACCGAACTGCGTGCTCGCGAGTCTTACGAAAAACCGACTACCGAACGCAAACGCAAAAAAGCTGCGGCCGTCAAGCGCCTGCACAAGCGTCTGCGTAGCCAGACCCTGCCGCCGAAGCTGTTCTGATCGGCTGGCGTCCTTAGCGGCGCCTTACCAGCGGTAGAAGCAAAACCCGGAGCCCTTCAGGGCGGCCGGGTTTTTGTGTTGACGTTCAAGGAGATTCGGCATGAGCCTGAAAGAACGCATTTCTGAAGACATGAAGGCCGCCATGCGTGCAAAGGAGGCAGCCAAGCTTGGCGCCATCCGTCTGCTGATGGCCGCAATGAAACAACGCGAAGTCGACGAACGCATCGTCCTCGACGACACCAGCATCATCGCCATTACCGAAAAACTGATCAAGCAACGTCGAGACTCCGTGAGTCAGTACGATGCAGCAGGCCGCAAGGATCTGGCCGATGCAGAACGTTTCGAAATAGAAGTCCTGTCCGCTTACATGCCTGCAGCGCTGTCCGATGCAGAGATTGATGCCGCCATTCAGGCGGCCATCACCGAAACCGGCGCAAGCAGCGCAGCAGACATGGGCAAGCTGATGGCCTCGCTCAAACCCAAGCTGGCGGGCCGTGCCGACATGAGCGCTGTTTCTGCACGTGTTAAGGCCGCACTGGCCGACAAGAACTGATTTGAGCCTTACCCTCGCCGCTCCTGCGGCGAGGTCACCGCTTTCCCCGGAGCAGGAATGATTCCCGAGTCATTCATTCAGGACGTACTGGCGCGAACAGACATAGTCAGTCTGATAGAGCGCTACGTGCCGCTCAAAAAGAGCGGCGCCAACTACATGGCCTGCTGCCCCTTTCACAACGAGAAAAGCGCCTCTTTCAGCGTCAGCCCCACCAAACAGTTCTATCACTGCTTCGGCTGCGGTGCGCACGGCACGGCAATCGGCTTCCTGATGGAATACAGCGGCATGTCGTTTCTCGAAGCCATCAAGGATCTGGCCCAACAGGCCGGCCTGAAAGTACCGGAAGATGACGCTCCGCCAGTAGACCGCAGCCAGATCAGCTCACTGCTGGACGCCATGGGCCGCGCCACCCGTTTCTATCGCGAACAGCTCAAGCAATCCCCCAAAGCCATCGAATACCTCAAGCAACGCGGCCTGACCGGTGAAATCGCGGCGCGCTTCGGCATCGGCTATGCACCAGACGACTGGCAAGGTCTGCACACGGTGTTCGCGAACGACTACGACAGCTTGGCATTGCTCGAAGCAGGCCTGGTCATCCAGAACGACACCGGGCGTCGTTACGACCGTTTCCGCGATCGCGTCATGTTCCCCATCCTTGACCAGCGCGGCAATATTGTAGGTTTTGGTGGCCGCGTCATCGGCCAAGGGGAACCCAAGTACCTGAATTCACCAGAAACACCGCTGTTCGAAAAAGGTCGTGAGCTCTACGGCCTGTTTCAGGCGCGCCAAGCGATCCGCGAAAGCGGCGTCGTTGTCGTCGTCGAAGGCTACATGGATGTCGTGGCATTGGCCCAGTACGGCTTTGGCAGCGCCGTTGCCACGCTCGGCACAGCTACGACAGCCACTCATATCCAGAAACTTTTCCGACAGTCCGAAAAAGTGGTTTTCTGTTTCGACGGGGACAACGCAGGGCGCAAAGCCGCACGGCGGGCACTGGAGTCCTGCCTGGACCAGCTTGCAGACGACCGTGAAGTCCGCTTCCTGTTCCTCCCCCCCGAGCACGACCCCGACAGTTTCGTCCGGGAACAGGGGCTGGAAGCCTTTCATCGTGCCATTCACGATGCCTTGCCCCTCTCGGAATTTCTGCTCAGGGAACTGCGCAGTGGTCTCAACCTGGCAACAGCAGAAGACCGTGCAAAGCTCGTACATGAAGCCAAAGCACTGATCCCCAAAATTTCAGCTCCCGTGCTTCAGCTACAAACCATCCGCATGGTCGCACAAGATGTCGACATGAGCCCGGACGAGGTCTCACAGGCTCTCGGCATTCGCGCACCCGCTCACAGCAAGACAGCCCCCCGTTACGCCGGTAGACGAACAGCACCTGCAGGCCCGCTTCGCCAGCTATTGCGCTTGCTCAGCAGCCAGCCAATCCTGATCGGAGCACTCCCAGCAGACACACTGCACCTAGCTGGTGACGGCCCGGAAGCCGGCATTCTTCAAGTCTTCCTGGATGCCCACGAAAACAACGGATTCAGCGCTTCGACGGTCACCGCTCTCTTCGAAGCCTGTCAGGATGAAGCGCAAAAAAACGTTCTGGGCGAGTTGCTGCAAGCGTCAGACGAAGGTCGTGCCGAGGAGAAAGCCGCAAAAGAGGAACTTGACGGCCATATCACCAATCTACGCATTGCGCTGATTGATCACGAACTCGCCGCCTTGCATCAACGTGATCGCCAGGGCGGGCAGTTAAGCACCGACGAGAAACGCCTTTTGGTCACGCTTCCCGCGCAAAAACAGGCGCTTAGAGCTGGACAAAAGATCCGTTGATCGACTAAAATTTACGGTTTCCCAGAATTAACCCGCCCTTGAACCGAGGACCCTGATGGCCAAGGAAAAAGCAAAAGAAACGCGCAAAGATCTCCCCAAAGCAAAGCCGGGGCGGGGCAAAGACAAGAGTAAGGACCTGCCCCTTGAGATCGCGCCGCTGGACAACAGCAACGACGCTGAAGTTCGCCGCACACGCCTGAAGAACCTGATTGCACTGGGTAAGGAACGTGGTTATCTCACCTACGCGGAGATCAACGATCACCTGCCGGATGACCTGGTTGATGCGGAGCAGATCGAATCGATCATCTCCACTTTCAACGATATGGGCATTCGCGTCTTCGACGTTGCGCCGGCAGCCGAAGATCTACTGCTCTCCGACAACGTAGCAACAGCTTCCGTCGATGAAGCAGCAGAAGAAGAAGCTGAACAGGCGCTTTCTGCTGTCGACTCCGATTTTGGCCGCACAACCGACCCCGTCCGCATGTACATGCGCGAGATGGGGACTGTTGAGCTGCTTACCCGAGAAGGTGAAATCGAGATTGCCAAACGCATTGAGGAAGGCCTCAAGCACATGGTGATTGCCATCTCGGCCTGCCCCTCAACCATGGCAGAAATTCTTGGCATGGCTGACAAGGTCGCCAAGGACGAAATGCGTATTGACGAGCTCGTTGATGGCTTGGTCGATCCGAATGCAGTAGAAGCCACAGCAGCCGAATTGCCCGAAGAAGAAGACGCAGAGCTCGAAGCGGAAGAAGACGAAGAGGATGAAGAAGGCAAGGCCAGTGCAGCCGTCACAGCTTCTTTGCTGCAGCTGAAGACCGAAGCCCTTGAGCGCTTCGAAATCATCCGTGCGCTGCACGAAAAGATGATGCCGGTTCTTGTCAAGAAAGGCCCGCACGACAAGGCTTGCCAGAAGCTGCACGAGCAGATCAGCGCCGAGCTGATGAACATCCGCTTCACTGCTCGCCAGATTGAAAATCTGTGTGACGGCGTACGTCATATGGTCGAGAACGTCCGCAAGCATGAACGCAAGGTTCTTGATCTGTGCGTCGAGCGCTCTGGCATGTCGCGCCAACACTTCATCAAGGCATTCCCGGGCAACGAAACCAATCTCGACTGGCTCAAGGGTGAGATCAGCTCTGGTGCGGCCTATGCCGCCACGCTGATGCGCATGCAGCCTGCAATTCTGGAAGAACAGCAAAAGCTCATCGACCTTCAAGATCACATCCAGATTCCGCTCAAGGATCTGAAGGAAATCAACAAGCAGATGAGCACAGGCGAAGCCAAGATGCGTCGAGCCAAGCGCGAGATGACCGAGGCCAACCTGCGTCTCGTGATCTCCATCGCCAAGAAATACACTAACCGCGGTTTGCAGTTCCTTGATCTGATTCAGGAAGGCAACATCGGTTTGATGAAAGCAGTCGACAAGTTCGAATACCGTCGCGGCTACAAGTTCTCCACCTACGCCACCTGGTGGATTCGTCAGGCCATCACCCGTTCGATTGCTGATCAGGCCCGCACCATCCGTATCCCGGTGCACATGATCGAAACGATCAACAAGATGAACCGCATCTCGCGCCAGATCCTGCAGGAAACCGGTGCCGAGCCGGATCCAGCTACTCTGGCAATCAAGATGGAAATGCCGGAAGACAAGATCCGCAAGATCATGAAGATTTCCAAGGAGCCCATCTCCATGGAAACCCCGATCGGCGACGACGACGACTCCCACCTGGGCGACTTCATCGAAGACACGGCAACGCTGGCTCCGGCCGAAGCAGCGCTCTACTCCTCGCTGAAAGACACCACCAAGGAGATTCTCGACTCGCTCACGCCACGCGAAGCCAAGGTGCTGCGCATGCGCTTCGGCATCGAAATGAACACCGACCACACATTGGAAGAAGTCGGCAAACAATTCGACGTTACCCGCGAGCGCATCCGCCAGATCGAAGCCAAGGCGCTGCGCAAGCTGCGTCACCCGAGCCGCTCCGAGAAGCTGCGCAGCTTCCTCGACGGCGAGGGTTGATTTGTTTTACGGGTCTGAGTCGTCTCTGACGACGCAGACTTGGGCCTCTAGCTCATGCCTGGTTAGAGCAGCGGACTCATAAAATTTGTGCCGTACGTGTGGAAACTGCGTACGGGATGGCGTCAAATTCGGCGAAACCTAAGTGCGGCAACGCATACGGCAACGCCGAGCCAAGCTTCGGTGCGCGAGCATCGTTGAAGGTGTAGAGACTAGACGGCGCCCACCTACAGCGAAAGCCATGGTGAAGGCATAGTCCAGGGAGTGGCGAAAGCTACACAAACCGGAATCCGTTGGTGCCGAGTTCGACTCTCGGGGGGCCCACCAAAAACCAGTCCAACAAGGACTCAAAAGAGCCAGAAAACCTAGCAATATCAAGGTTTCTGGCTCTTTTCCTATCTACTGACGTCCAACAACGTCCATTGACATACCGTCAGAAAAGACGGCATATCTGACGGTATACCACTAGATCAAAACCGAGATACCGTCATGCCTCTTTCTGCCCTTGCATTGTTGGCGCGCATCCAAAATTACCCAGCAGTGCGCGTTGTAGTCGAAAGTAAAACGCCCCACTCTTTTTGAGAGTGAGGCGTTTTGTGTGGGTTAGTCTGACGATGACCTACTTTCGCATGGGCAATCCACACTATC
>JAGTRY010000187.1 GCA_018262235.1 Pseudomonadota bacterium | reverse complement strand
AGTGAAAACCGGCTTGATGACGCCGCGCCGAGGCGCAGCAGTCCGGGCGCGGACGTGCTACCTGCTTCGGAGCAGCGCCACGAAATCCGCCGGCGGAAGCGGTTTGGCGTAGAGATAGCCCTGGGCATAGTCGCAGCCCGCGGCGGACAGCAAGCTGTGCTGCCCTTCGCTTTCCACGCCTTCCGCGACCACCTTCAGTCCCAGCTCGTGGGCCATCACGATAATGGCCTTGGACAGCGCCATATCATTGGGGTCCGTCTCAAGGTCGCAGACGAACGAGCGGTCTATTTTCAGATAGTCGATGGGGAATTTCTTCAGATAGGACAAGGTGGAATAGCCCGTGCCAAAGTCGTCGATGGCGATCTGGACCCCGGCATCGCGGAGCATGAACAGCTTGTCGATCACATCAGTATGGGCATTCAGCAGCAGGCCTTCGGTAATCTCGACGATCAGGTTTTTCCCGGAAAACCCGAGTTCGCGGAAATGGTTCAGCCACACTTCTGCGCTGACGCGGCCTTCCATCCTGAATTGAACCGGGGACATGTTGACGCTCACCCTGAAGTCCTCCCCGAATTGCGTGCTCCAGTCCTTCGCCCGGCGCGCTGACTCCTTGAATACCCAGTCACCGATCTCATTGATGAGCCCGGTTTCTTCCGCCAGCGGAATGAAATCCATCGGATTGACCTGGCCGCGCACAGGGTGCTGCCAGCGCAGCAGCGCCTCGGCCTTGTGGATGCGGCCGCTGGCGAGATCGATGATCGGCTGGAAATGCGCAGTGAACTGCTTGTCCGATATGGCCGCGCGCAAATCCTTGCTCAGCTGCAGCCTCGCTTGTGCGGCCTCCTGCAATAAGGGGGTGAAATAACTGAAGCGGTTGCGTCCCTGCTTCTTGGCGGCGTACATCGCCTGATCCGCATTTTTCATCAGGGTGTCGATATCGCTGGCATCGTTCGGGTACAGGGTGATGCCGATGCTGGCCGAAATATAGGTCACCTCGTTGCCCAGCTGAAAAGGCTCGGCCAGCTTGCCGATGATTTTCTGGGCGATGTCCTCGACGTGGCTGCGGCCCGACAGCTCGGTCAGGATGACCGTGAATTCGTCGCCGCCCAGCCGCGCGACGGTATCGACATCGCGGGTGCAGCCGCGAATGCGCTGCGCGGCTTCCTGCAGCAGGGTGTCGCCGACATCGTGGCCAAGCGTGTCGTTCACTTCCTTGAACTGGTCAAGGTCAACCAGAAGCAGCGCCAGCGACATATCGGCACGCCGCGATTTGATGATTTCCTGCTCCAGGCGGTCGAGGAACAGCCGCCGGTTTGGGAGTTGCGTCAGGGGGTCAAAATTGGCCTGGCGCTGGATGGTTTCTTCAGCCTGCTTGCGTTCGCTGATGTCGAGATAGGTTCCAATCACCCGCAGCGGAAGCCTGGCGGCATCGCGGGCAACCACCATGCCGCGAACCTGGACCCACTTCCAGCTTCCGTCCTTGCATCGCTTGCGGTGCTCATGGGTGAAGGTGTCGCTGGTGCCGTCAAAAAGCTGCTGGCGCGCGGCTATCAGCGCGGCCCTGTCGTCCGGGTGAACGCGCTGCTCCCACTCATCCATGTCGGTGCCAATCTCTTCGTCGGCATACCCCAGCATGTCCTTGCAGCGGCGTGAAAGCAGGATCTGGTTGGCCGGAATATCCAGATCCCATACGCCGGCACGGGTGCTTTCCAGTGCGAAGCGCCAGCGCTCTTCCACGTCGCGCAGCCTGTCGTTGGCGTCGGCCGTCTTCTGCTCGGAAATGACCAGCTTGCGCACGAGCGGTGCCACCAGCCAGGTCAGCAGCAGCATTCCGGCCAGGACCAGCGTACCCAGCATCGGCGCGATGACCTTGAGCTGCTTATTCACCGGCCCGAACAGTTCGGCCTGATCGATCTTCAGCACCATGCCGAGTCCCAGGGCGCCCACCGGGGCATAGGCCGCGACCACGTTCTCGCGCCGGTAGTCCCGCGTGAATACCGTGCCGGTTTCGCCCTTCAAGGCATGGCTCATGGGCAGCGGTTTGCCTTCCAGCGTGCGGGGCATGCGCTGAAATGCCCGACGCAACCGGGTGAGCGGGAAGCATTGCATGTCCTGCTCCAATGCGGCGCATAGGGCCAGCTCCGCGGTGTCGCCGAAGGCGCCCGCTTCGGCGATGGCACGCGTCAGATGCGGCAGGGGGGTTTCGGTCTTTGCCAGGCCGATGCGGGTTCCCTGTTCGTCCACAACATCGCGGACGACATGCAGGATCAGCTGCCCGTCCCACAACAGGTCGGCGCGGGTTTGCGTATTCAGGGGCACCCTGAGCTCGGGAGCGAGCGTCAGGCGGCCCGCTTGCACGATCCGGGTGCCGCGGGCGTCATGGAAAGAAATCCCGCTGAAGCCGGTCGGCAAAAATGAATTCGCAATCTGTTGCAACGCATGCCGGCCTTCCGGGTTGCCGGGCTCGGCATTGAGCAATCGCACGTTGTGGATCACGAACGGGCGGGTGGAGACGGTCAGCGCATTGGCCACACCGGCGCTGATCGCGCTCTCGAACAGGCGTCGATCGCTTTGCAGCGAGTTTTCCAGGCTTCTGACCAGGATGGACTCCGCCTGCCGCTGCATCAGCGCGTAAACGGCGATGCCCGAAGCCAGCGTCAACGCAGTCAGGATGAGGCCGCCAATGATGATGATGCGGTGACTTTTGTGTGGCCAGCCCAAACGGTCTTCCTCTGTCTTCACGTCCGCATGCCACGCGGGGCATGGGGGATCGTGAGGTGCTTTTTTGTGGGTTGCACTTCGAGGTGGAAACTTACCACGCATTGACCGGGAAGTTTCACCGTCATTGCGAGGCGCGCAGCGACGGAGCAATCCAGTCTTTGTCAGGCGCGAAGCACGACCCTGTAACTACCAGTACCTTCGCATGACTGCAGACCGTTGGCCGGGGGTAGCCCGGCAGCTAGTTACTTTTCTTGTCTCGCCAAGAAAAGTATCCAAAAGAAGG
>JAGTRY010000026.1 GCA_018262235.1 Pseudomonadota bacterium | reverse complement strand
TTTCATGCTCGCCGGTGAAGTGTTCGCGATAGGCATCCTGGGGATCAAGGAAATCATCGAATACCACAACATCACCGAAGTGCCGATGATGCCCGAGAGCGTGCGCGGGGTGATCAACCTGCGTGGAGCGGTGGTGCCGGTGATGGACCTGCAGGCCCGCTTCGGCCGGCCCGCTTCAGCGGTGACCAAGCGCACCTGCATCGTGATCGTGGAGGTCGAATCCGATGGCGAGCGCCAGGTGGTCGGGATGATTGTGGATGCGGTCAATGAGGTGCTGGATATCGATGCTGCGGAGATCGAGCCGCCGCCCGCCTTCGGGGCACGGATCCGGGCGGATTTCATCAGCGGGATGGGCAAGGTCAAGGGCAATTTCGTGATCCTGCTGGATGTGGATCGTGTCTGGGCGAATGCGGATATCCACGCGCTGGTTGAGGCGGGGTGATCTGATGGCTGTGGATTGAATTTACGTATGTTTTTGTGAATGCATAAGGCATTTTTGATTTTATGGCAGGGGTTGGTGGATACAGCGTTTACTGATTAATGGTTTGGTAAAGGGAGCATCATGTTTGCGAATATGAAAGTGGCCACACGTCTTGCGCTGGGGTTTTGTTCTGTCATTGCATTGCTACTGATCCTTTCGGTACTCAGTGTCGTGCGGCTTGCGGCGGTGGATACGTCAGTCACGGTGATCATGGATGACCATTATCCCAAGGTCGAGATCGCCAATAACCTCATCAAAAATACGCTGGATGCGGGATTGCAGTTGCGCGCGATGTTGCTGGCTGCCAGTCCGGCGGAGGCAGATCAAATCAAGAAGCATGTCGAGGAGAGTCGTGCGCTGAATTCGGAAGCATTCGGCAAGCTGGAAGGAACCGTCAGGAGTGACAAGGGCAAGCGGTTGCTCAAGGATGTTCTCGACAAACGTGCCGTGCTGGGGCCGATGTTCGCCCGCTTTTACGAGCTCATCAAAACGGACAAGTCCGGTGCGATCGTGTTCATGCGCCAGGATTTCAGCCCTGCGCTCGACACTTTCGATGTTGCACTCGAAAAGTTCAGTGACTATCAGCGCGAGGCGATGGATGAGGCCGACAAGCATGCGGATGTGATCTATGAGGAAACCCGCCTGCTGGTGATTGGGTTGTCGATCATCGCGGTGGTTGTGGCCGGGCTGGTGGGCTTTGCCATTACCCGGGGCCTACTGAAATTACTCGGAGGCGAACCGGCTTATGCCGCGGAGGTCCTGCAGAAGATCGCCGATGGTGATCTGTCGATGGACGTGGCGATCCGCAAAGACGATGCAGGAAGCATGTTGCTGGCAGTCCGGAACATGACCGACCGGCTCAGGCAGGTGATTGAAGGACAGCGGCAGGTTGTGGCTGCAGCCAATAACGGGAATTTCGACGCACGTGTCGAACTTGCCGGCTTGAAGGGTTTCCAGAAGGAAATGGGGGACGGCCTGAACAATCTGGTCAGTACTACCGGTGAGAGCATCAAGGATGTGATCCGCGTCATGAGCGCGATGTCGGAAGGTGATCTGACGAAAAAGGTGGAAGGCCACTACCAAGGGAATTTCGCGCAGATGCAGGAGTACGTTAACAACACGGTGTCGCGTCTTTCTCAAGTTGTGACCGAAGTGAATGGCAGTGCGGATGCACTGAGCAGCGCCTCTGAAGAAGTCAGTGCCACGGCGCAATCCTTGTCTCAAGCCGCCAGTGAACAAGCCGCGGGCGTGGAAGAAACGAGTGCCTCGATTGAACAGATGACGGCCTCCATCTCGCAGAACACCGAGAACGCACGGGTGACCGACGGGATCGCCACGAAAGCGGCAAGTGAAGCCACGGAAGGGGGCGAAGCGGTCAAAGCCACGGTGGTGGCGATGAAACAGATCGCCCAGAAGATCAGCATCATCGATGACATTGCCTATCAGACCAATCTGCTGGCGCTGAACGCCGCCATTGAAGCGGCGCGTGCCGGTGAACATGGCAAGGGCTTTGCGGTGGTCGCTGCGGAAGTGCGCAAGCTGGCCGAACGCAGCCAGGTGGCTGCCCAGGAAATCGGCACGGTCGCCAGCAGCAGTGTGGAACTCGCCGAGCAGGCGGGGCATCTGTTGGGAGAAATGGTTCCGAACATCAAGAAGACTTCGGATCTGGTCCAGGAAATCACCGCAGCGTCCGAAGAGCAATCCTCCGGCGTGAGCCAGATCAACTCGGCGGTGAGCCAGCTGAGCCAGACCACCCAGCAGAATGCTTCCAGCTCCGAGGAACTGGCCGCGACGGCTGAAGAAATGAGCGGTCAGGCAGAACAGCTTCAACAGCTGATGTCATTCTTCACCATTACGGATGCCCCGTCGGCAGGTTTGCAGCGCAAGCCCGTGAAGCGGGCCAGCAGGACGGCCAAGGGACAGGGCATGGGCATCGGGCGTGTTGAGAACCGCAGGTTTGTTGAATTGGATATGGATATGGATGAGGTGAATGAATCGAATTTTGCCAAGTTCTGAAGGAGCCGGGCCATGGCCGCCATCACTGAAGCCCGTCCTGCACCGGTTGCGGAAACGGGGCGCGAGCGGGTTGCTGCGGGGCAAACAGACCAGCCGCTCGCTCAGTTTCTGACGTTTACGCTGTCTGGCGAGTTGTTCGCAATCGGCATTCTGTCGGTCAAGGAAATCATCGAGTATCACCGCCTTACCGAAGTGCCAATGATGCCCGAGAGCGTGCGCGGGGTGATCAACCTGCGCGGCGCGGCAGTGCCCGTGCTGGACCTGCAGGCCCGATTCGGCCGGCCGGCGGCCACGGTAGGCAAACGTACCTGCATTGTGATCGTGGAAATCGAAGCCGGGAGCGATCGGCAGGTGGTTGGTATGATCGTGGATGCTGTTGATGAGGTGATCGAAATTGCAGCGTCCGAGATCCTGCCTCCGCCTTCCTTGGGGACACGGATCAGGGCGGATTTCATCCGGGGCATGGGCAAGATCAAGGGACGCTTCGTGATCGTGCTGGATGCCGATCGAATTTTTTCGAGGGAGACCATGGCAGCCGTGGTGCAGCTTTCAGCGTTGGATGGCTGACCATGATTTTTCCGTATGATGCGCGCGGTAGAGTTCCTGCCATAAAAGAGATAATGCATAGAGCGCATAGGGTGGATGTTTTGGTATTACCCCCAGAGACGATTCAAACATGATTCAGATTACAGACAGAGAGTTTTCCCAATTTCAGCAGTTCATCTACGAGGCTGCAGGCATCAGTCTTTCCCCGGCCAAGAAACCGCTTGTGTGCGGCAGGCTTGGCAAGCGGCTGACGCATCATAAGCTGGGGAGTTATGCCGAATATTTCCGGCTGTTGCAAAGCGGCACGGCCGCGGCAGAAGTGCAGATGGCCGTCGATCTTCTGACGACCAATGAAACCTTCTTCTTCAGGGAACCCCAGCATTTCGAGTTGTTGCGGAAACTGGCCGTCGGTGCCCAGGCTTCCTCGCAGACCTTCAGGGTCTGGAGTGCCGCGTGTTCAACCGGTGAGGAGCCTTACAGCATCGCGATGGTGCTGGCGGATTGCCGACCGGATGGCGCCTGGGAAATCCTGGGGTCCGATATCAGTACGCGCGTCCTTCAGCGCGCGCGCTCCGGCTATTACCCCATGGAGCGGGCCAGGCAGACGCCATCGCAATACCTCAAACGCTATTGTCTGCGCGGGGTGGGCTGTGAAGCGGGTTCCTTGCTGGTCGAGCGAAGCCTACGCCAGCGCGTGAGATTCGAACAGATCAACCTGAACCAGCCTTTGCCCAGACTGGGCATGTTCGATGTCATCTTTTTGCGCAATGTGATGATCTATTTCAACGTGGAGACGAAGCAGCAGATCGTTGAGCGGATCGCCACGCTGTTGAAACCGGGAGGTCATTTCCTGATCGGGCATTCGGAGAGTCTGAACGGGATTTCGGATGCCTTGAAACCTGTGATTCCTTCGGTTTACCGGAAACCATGATGCTGGGTGAAATTGTCATGAAGGAAGACGCTCATCCGCATCGTGTTGAAGTATTCCTGCAACCGGGAGAATTCTATGTTGGTGACGCGACGCACCGGATCCGGACGCTGCTCGGCTCCTGTGTGTCGATCACGATCTGGCATCCCCGGTTGCGGGTCGGTGCGATGTCGCATTTCCTGCTGCCTACGCGCGGGCGGACGAAGGCTTCACCGCCGGATGGTCGTTATGGTGATGAAGCCTTGTGGTTGATGCTGCAGGCGCTTGCCATGCGCGGCGTGCGGCAGACGGAATGCCAGGCCAAAATCTTCGGAGGCGGAAACATGTTTCCGCATCACGCGCCACTGGATCAGACCAATGTTGGCACTAAGAACGGCTTGACGGCACGCTTGCTGTTGACCGCGTGTGGTATTCCGGTGGTATCGGAAAGCCTGTTTGGTGTCGGGCATCGAAACATCATATTTGATATCAGCAACGGACACGTCTGGTCACGCCAGATCAATCCGCCGGACAGTATCAAGAAAACGCCACAGAAAAAGGGGCTGGAATGAAAACGATCAAGGTCTTGGTGGTGGATGATTCTGCTGTTGTGCGGCAAGTCGTGACAGCTCTGTTGAATGCCGATCCGCATATCGAGGTGATCGCTGCAGCGGCGGACCCCTTGATTGCCATCGAGCGCATGAAGCAGCAGTGGCCGGATGTGATCGTGCTCGATGTGGAGATGCCTCGGATGGATGGCATCACCTTCCTGCGCAAGCTGATGTCCGAACGTCCAACCCCGGTGATCATCTGTTCGACGCTGACGGAAAAAGGCGCGCAGACGACGATTGAAGCACTGGCGGCAGGGGCGGTGGCCATCATCACCAAGCCCAAACTCGGGCTGAAGCAATTCCTGAGTGATTCGTCGGACGATCTGGTCGAAGCCGTCAAGAATGCCGCGGGCGTCAACCTCAAACGGCTGACGCAGCGCGTTGCGCCGCCCTTGCATGTCCAGGCGAAGAACACGGCGGATGTCATCCTGCCGCAAGCTTCGCGGGCAATGACCCAAACGACCGAACGCGTGGTGGTGATGGGAACCTCGACGGGGGGCACCCAGGCGCTTGAGGCGGTGCTGACGACCTTGCCGGTGACGGCGCCGGGGATTGTCATTGTTCAGCACATGCCGGAAAAATTCACGGCGGCTTTTTCCGAGCGACTCAATGGCCTGAGCCGGATCCGGGTCAAGGAAGCCGAGAACAATGACCGGGTCGCACCGGGACGGGCGCTGATTGCGCCGGGCGGGCGCCACATGCTGCTCAAACGCAGTGGCGCGCAATACTACGTCGAAGTCACGGATGGCCCGCTAGTCAATCGTCACCGTCCTTCAGTGGATGTCCTGTTCCGCTCTGCGGCACATTCGGCGGGGGCGAATGCATTGGGCATCATCATGACAGGGATGGGTGATGACGGCGCGCGTGGCCTGAAGGAAATGCTTGATGCTGGCGCGCATACCGTGGCACAGGACGAGGAGAGCTGCGTGGTGTTCGGCATGCCGAAGGAAGCCATCAAGCTGGGTGGGGTTCAGACGGTTGTGGGGCTGGACGAGATTCCGGAGCTGATCGTCCGTTTCGGGCGCTGAGCTGGAGTTGTACTTCGTCTGCCCCGGTCTGTGCGTGAAACCGGGGTTTCAGGGCTTGTCCGTTTCCGGCTGCAAGTCCGGGTCGAGTATCACGGAACCATCCGGGCCCCAGTTGACCTTGGTAATGCCGGGTTCGATGCTCTCCAGCATCTGCGCTTCGATATCGGCCGGCGCGATGTCACCACAGTCCAGACGCATCAGGTCCGCCAGCCGGCGGTTTTCCAGCAGCAGCTCGCGATGCGCCAGGGCCTGGGCGATTGCGGAGACCAGCTCGTAATCGTTCCAGGGCTTGCCGATGAAACGGTCTATGCCGACTTCATTGACTGCGCGCGTCAGGGCGTTCAGGTCGGCGTAGCCGGAGAGGATCAGACGGCATGCTTCGGGCTGGATTTTCTTGACGGCTTTCAGGAAGCTGACTCCGTCCATTTCCGGCATGCGGTAGTCGGTCAGGAACAGGTCGAAGGCGGTATGGCTGGCGCGTTCAAGTGCGACACGGGCCGAACTGAAAATCTCGATTTCCAGATTGAAAGACTGGTTGCCGTAGCTGCAAGGCGCAATCCGCAGCAGGCGGCGCAGGGACTGGAGGATGGCGGGTTCGTCGTCAAGAATCAGGATCAGTCTCATGGTGCCTCCTGTACGGGTTGAGTGTTGATTTCAGGTGCCTGGGTGACGGGGAGCGTGATCCGGAACGTGCTGCCTTTGCCAGGTTCGCTGCTGACATCGATGCGCCCATGATGGCGGGTGATGATGCCGAAGACCAGCGAAAGCCCCAGTCCGGTACCGACCCCTACGGGCTTGGTGGTGAAGAAGGGCTCGAAGATGTGGTTGAGGTTTTCGGGCGGGATGCCTTCACCAGAGTCGGAAATGCTGACCCACACGTGATCGGTGCCTTCCATGCCGCTGCGCAGGGTGATGAGACCTTGGGTCTTGATGGACTGGGCTGCGTTGACCAGCAGGTTCATGAATACCTGATTGATCTGCGAGATGACGCAAACCACTTCGGGGATGTTACCGTATTCTTTATGGATATGGCATTTATACTTGAGTTCGTTGGCAACGATGTTGAGCGTGGAGTCCAGCCCTTTGTGCAGATCGGCAGCTCCCCATTCCTGGGGGCCCGAACGTGAGAAGTCGCGCAGATCCTGCACGATCTTGCGGACACGGATCAGGCCTTCGCGGGATTCTTCCAGCAAAGGGAAAATGTCGCTGCGCAGGTAGTTGTAATCCTGCTCCTGCTTGATCCGGCGAATCTCGAAAAGCAGAGGGGTGTCGTCGGGCTGGGTCTCTTCAAACAGGTTGGTATAGGTGTCGCACAGGTTGATCAGGGTGGCGACATATTCATTGAGGGTCCCCAGATTGGAGTGCACGAAACCGATCGGGTTGTTGATCTCGTGTGCCACGCCGGCGGCAAGCTGGCCAATGGCGGAGAGTTTCTCGGCTTGCAGCAGCTGGTTGTGGGCGTCCTCCAGTTTCTTGTTCAGAGCCTGCTGGGTAGCCAGATTTTCTGCCAGTCTGAGTTCATAGAGCTTGCGTTCGCTGATGTCGGTGACGATGCCGTCAAAGTATTTTGGGTTGCCTTTGTCATCGTGACGGACGGTCGTCAGGTCCGATACCCAGATGACGTCGCCATCTGCTTTGAGCAGGCGGTATTCCTGCTTGTACTGGGTGTGTTTGAGTGTCCTGTGCGTGCTGACTTCGGCAATGACGCGGGCCAGATCGTCCGGGTGGACCAGCGTGGTGTAGGGAGGATGGCCGGCGATCAGGTCCTGCGGTTCGTAACCCCAGTTGCGGACGTTGTCCGACACGAATGCAACCGGCCGGTCATCCCTGGCATACCAGCGGAAGCAGATCGCCGGGCTGGCTTCGACAACCTGTACGGTTTGTTGCAAGGCAAGTTCTGCGCGGCGTTTGCGCACGATGCGCCAGGTTTCATTGGCGATGAGCTGGACCGTCTCGGCATCCAGATCGGTGTAGTCCCCGGTTTTGTTGCCGACCCCGGCTATCATGCGGACCAGCCCGCCTTCCATGACCGGTACGCTGATCAGACGGTGCAGCGGTGAGTGCCCGGCGGGCAGACCGTGCTGCCCGGCATGGTGTGCGTAATCATTGACGATGACGGCTTGTTTGAGGCGTGCCGAATCCGCCCAGATGCCTGCCTTGCTGAGCGGGTAGTGCTTCTCGAAAGCAGCTTTGCAGTAATGCGCGATGGTGTTGTGTGACCAGGCCACGAGTTCGATGTTTTCCTGGTCTTCCTTGACGAAATGGATGAAGGCGATCTGGCTGTCGGTGAGTTGTTCGGCCAGGTCCTGGGCATGCGACATGAACGCCGCTTCATCCATCTGTTCGGCTTGAGCCGGTAGCGCCAGCAAGACTCCGGCACGGCGTGCCTGCAGGGCCAGCAATTGTTCGCTATGGCGCAGCGCGGTGACATCGCTGGCGACACCATCCCAGATGCGGGGTTCCTGCTCGGTCTGGCGCGCACGCAGATGGGAGCGCATGTTGAGCCAGCCCCAGCGGCCATCGGCTCGGCGGATGTGGAGGTCCAGGCTGAAATTGCCGTTGACGGCCTGTTCCTGTGCGACCCGGAGTTCGTCAAGCTGATCCGGATCGATGCGGTCCAGGATGGCCTTGTTGTCCTTGACGGCTTCTTCGGGCAGGACGCCGAGCACCCGTTCAACCCCCGAGCTGACGAAAAGGAATCGACGGGTACCGTCTGCTTCCTGGGCGATCTGGTAGAGGAAACTGTCGGGCAGGTTGTCCGTCAGCAAGCGCAGGCGTTCTTCACTCCTGCGCAAGGCTTCTTCAGCCTGGTGGCGGGCCGTGACATCCAGCGTGATGCCGCCCAGATTGACATTGCCTTCGCCGGCGGGGATCAGGAATTTGGTGGATTCATAGAAGCGCCCGGAGATTTCCTCTTCGATCACTTCGGGGGTGCCCTGGGCGAGCACACGCAAATCCTCCGCGAGGATTTTCTGACCGATTGCGTCGGGGAAGATCTCGTTCGGCCGCTTGCCGATCATGCTGACAGGATTGATGCCGAGCTGATCCTGGAAACGCTGATTGGCCAGCAAAATGCGAGCTTCATGATTTTTTACATAGGCGAAGCCGGGCATGTGATCGATGAAGCCCTGCAAGGTCTGCATGGCTTCGCGACGCGCTTTGGCGTCTGCATTGCGCGCGGTGACATCGGTTGCGATGAGGACAACATGTTCGCCATCGCCCAAGGGATAGAACATGCTCAGGTATTCGATGCCATTGCGTTGATCGCTCAGGCTGCGGGTCTGGTTGCTGCGACAGGCTTCTTCTGCCGTCGCCTTGCGGGCGTGGGAAACGCCTGGAGGGAGCAGCGCCCATATATTGGCACCGACGATCTGTTCAGGCGTATGGCCGAGCCGGGCCGCGCCGGTGGTGTTGATGATGCGGATCTGTCCATCCCGGTGTGCCATGAACAAGGTTTCCGGCACACAGTCGATGAAGGCGCGCAACAAGGCCATGTCTGCCGTCTGTTGGCGCAGGCTGGCCAGACTGCGTGCACGCGCATGGGTCTGACGCAGCAGCAAGGTCAGACCCATGGCGAGCAGCAGGGCGAATATGCCGAAGCGGATGGTCTGGTTGAACGCATCGGCATAGATCTCGCTGCGGTCCATCTTGGTAAGCACCTGCCAGGGTGTGTTCTTGATCAGATGGCTTGCACCGAAGACTTTTACGCCGCGATAGTCCATGCCTTCCGCTGCCTGCGCCGGACCGTTCACCAGCCTGCTCGCCAGCAGGCCTTGATTGCTCAGTGAGACGCGTTTGGTGAGGGGCGGTGCGGGGTCGTGGCGGAGCGGATTGAGAAACTCCACCTCGTTGCCGATGCGCCGGTAAAGCAGGGTTTCCGCCGAGGTGCTATTGCCCGGCCAGTTCTGGATGAAAGGGTACAGGTAACGGGCAGGATCGATTTCCAGCAGGAGAAAGCCGATGAGCTGGTTGCCATGGGCATGATGCAGGAGCAGTGGGGTGGAGAAAGCCAGGTGTGGCTGCCCGGCCGGGTCGGCATGGAAATCGATCAGATGTGCCGGCCCATCCAGAATGGCACGCGTCTCGATCTGCATCGGCATGGCGGTATGCGTCGCCTCGGTACACATCACAAAGCGGCCCTGCGCGTCATACACGGCGATTCCGCTGGCGTCCTGATAGCGTTGCAGATAGAAGTTGAGGTGGGCGACCAGCGCTGCATTTGCGTCTGGCCCGGGTTTGCCCTTCTGCCATTCGGCGAGAGCGAGGGCAAGATAACCCGAAGGTGGCTGGACCAGACCACTGCGTTTCTCGGTGAGCCAGCGCTCGACTTCGTTGGCCTTGAGTTTCGCGATGATGGCCAGATTCATCCGCGCACCGCGACGTGCATCGCTGTAGACGTATTGCGCAAACAGAGCGGTGATGGCACTTGCCGCGATCAGCACCAGCACAACCAGCTTCCAGTTGTTCAGCCTGGCAATGGCCGTGCGGATCGGGGCGGTATAGCGTTCCATGGCCAGCCTTAACCGGCTTCGCGTTGCGTCGTGGTGCGAAAGGCTTCCCGGATCTGTTCGCGTAGCTGATCGTCATCCCAGGGTTTGGTCAGGAATTTGTAGACCGCGCCGTGATTGATGGCGTCCATTACCGACGCGAGTTCGGTATAGCCCGAAAGAATGATGCGGATCGTTTCCGGATAGAGTTGCCGGACACGCGAGAAGAATTCGGTGCCGGACATGCTCGGCATGCGATGGTCGGAGATGATGACCTGTATCGGGTGACGCGCCAGCAGTTCAAAGGCTTCCTCGGCGTTCTGCGCGGTGAGGACGAGGTAATTTTCGTGGCGGAACAGACGGCACATCGCATTGAGGATGGCGACTTCATCGTCAACGATGAGCAGGGTCTGATTGCTCAAGGGCGCCGGGACTCCGAGCAGCAAGCGCGTGTTGTTGGCCAGCAGGGTGGTGAGGTCCTTGGGCGGGAGTGGGCGCGCGAACAGGTAGCCCTGGATGGCATCGCAATGTCGATTGCGCAGGAACAGGGCTTGCGCTTCGGTTTCCACGCCTTCGGCCAGTACGGAGAGGTTCAGGCCGCGTGCGATTGCGATGGCGGCGGTGGCAATTGCGGCGTTGGCCGGGTTCAGGGTGATGTCGCGCACAAAGCTCTGGTCGATCTTGAGTTTGTCGAAGGGGAAGCGCGACACGTAGGCCAGCGAGGAATAACCGGTGCCGAAATCATCGAGCGAGAGCTTGATGCCCATCGCCTTGAGTTTGCGGCAGGTGGCGATCGCGTTGTCGATATCATGGATCAGCGAGGATTCGGTGACCTCCAGTTCCAGATATTCCGGGGCCAGACCGGTTTCGGCCAGGATCTGGGCGATATCGTCCACCAGGCTTGCGACACGGAACTGGCGTGCCGAGAGATTGACGGCTACCCGGATGCGGGACAGGCCGTGATCCTGCCAGGCTTTGTTCTGCGCACAGGCTTGCTGGAGCACCCAGTTGCCGATCGGAATGATCAGGCCGGTTTCCTCGGCGACCGGAATGAATTCTGCCGGGCTGACCTGGCCGAGCGTGGCATTCGACCAGCGCAGCAAGGCTTCGGTGCCGAGGATGTTGCCGCTGTCCAGACTGTTCTGGGCCTGATACACCACGCTCAGTTCCTCGCGGTCAAGCGCCTGGCGCAGCTCGGTCTCGATCAGCCGGCGTCGTTGCGCATCGGCATCCATGTCAGACGAGTAGAAACTGAAACCGTTGCCGCCTTCCTGTTTGGCCCGGATCAGTGCCGCATCGGCAGCCTTGAGCAGGGCTTCGCTGTCTTCTCCGTCGCGTGGCGAGACGCTGATGCCCAGGCTGGCCGTGAGGACCAGCGAGTGGGCGGCGTGTTCGATAGGCTGGGCGATCAGGGCTTGCAGGCGTGTGGCCAGCCCCTGGGTGTCTTCCGCGGCATTGAGGTTGTTGAGCAGAAAGCAGAATTCGTTGCCGGACAGGCGCGCCACCGTATCGCCTTGCCGAACCTGGCCGGTGAAGCGTTGTGCCATTTCGATCAGTACATGGTCGCCGGCAGATTGCCCCAGGGTGTCGTTGATCTGGCGGAAGCGGTCCAGATTGATCCGCATGACCCCGACACTGGCGTTGCTGCGTTGCGCGTTGATCAAGGCCTGGTCGAGCCGGTCCAGGAACAGGTTGCGATTGGGCAGGCCGGTCAGCGGGTCGAACTGGGTGAGCTGGTTGATGCGCTCGATCAGGTGTTTCTGTTCGGAGACGTAGCCAAATTGGCCGACGTAGTGGGTTACCTGGCCGTTCTTGGCGTGGACGGCGGTGATGCGCAGCCATTCGGTATAGGTGCTGCCGTCCTTGCGCCGGTTGATGACGTTGCCGCGCCAGCTCCCGTGCTTGATCAGGGAATCCCACATGTTGCGGTAGAAAATACTGCTCTGTCTGCCGGATTGCAGGAAGCGCGGATTCTGGCCCTCGATTTCGTCCAGCGTGTAGCCCGTGATCTGGGTGAAATTGTCGTTGACGAACAGGATTCTCGCGTTCGTGTCGGTGACGCAGAAACCATCGCTGCTGCCACGCAGCACGGCCAGGGCAAGCTTGTATTCCTCTTCTTCGGTCTGGCGCAACGCGAACAAATGACGGTGACGGACCGCCGTCTGGATTGCCAGGGGCAGACGTTGCAATGCGGTGCAGACCAGATAATCGTCGGCGCCGTCCCAGATGGCTTGCCAGGCATGGGTTTCTTCATCCTCCGGGGCGCACAGCATGATCAGTGGAAGGCTGTTACTGTGCCCGCGTACGCGCTGCAGGATGCCCAGGCCAGGCAGGGACGGCGTGTTCGGAAAGGCTCCCGTCGCACGCAGCGCACACACCACGCAATCGTGTGTCATGTCGTCGAGCGCTGTGTCGAGTGCTTCGGCGCTGCTCAGGGTGGTGAGCTTGAATGCCTGCCCTGCGGCGCGCAGGACGGTGGTTACCGCCTCGTAGAGCGAGGGGTCGGCATCGATGAACAGGAGGTTGAGTGTGGATTTTGTGGTCATGGATTGATCAGGCGTGCACGCAGACAACAAGGTGTTTGCCGAAAGAGGATTCATATTCGCGGATCTGGTGGATCAGCAGATCGTCCAGAACGTATTCCGTAGCCAGCAACAACATGCCGTCCGGGCTGTACAGATCCCGCGACAGGACCATTCCGGCTTCGAGTTCCGCTCCGCTCAGGCGGCGTTCCAGCACCGGCTGGCGTGCCATCCGCCCGACCAATTGACCGAAGGCATCGGCCACATCCGGGTCGTAGCGGAACTTGCGGCCTTCGAGCACATAAGCCTTGGCTTCATCCACACTCATCTGCTTGGTCGTGATCGTGCCGATCTGGGCGCCGTCATAATCATTGGCCAGCGCCAGGATCCTGGCGCCCAGCGGAATCTTGTCACCGGCCAGGGCGTCCGGAAAACCCTGCCCATCCCAGCGTTCGTGATGACTGCGGATGAGTTCGGCCACCCCGCGCAGATCCGGCATCGACATCAGGGCGGCGGCGCCGTTGATCGGGTGCTTGCGGGCCAGACCGGCCTCTTCCCCGGTCATCTTGTTGAGCGGCTTGCCGAACAGTGCATCCGGATATCCGATCTTGCCGATGTCATGAAGCAGGCCGGCGAGCAGGATTTCGTGCTGCAATTCGGTCCCGACGCCCATCTTCTCGGCAATCCGGCGTGCGATATCGGCCACACGCCGGCTGTGGCCGGCGAGGGTCGGGGCGCGCATTTCGATAAGGTTGGAGAGCACCTGCACCGAGGTGAAGAAGGTTTTCTTGAGCTTCTCCATTGCCAGCAGGATTTCCTGGTTGGCGATCTGCAATTCCTCGGTGCGCTGGCGGACCTTGTCTTCCAGGGTGATATTGAGTTCGCGCAGGGCTTCGTTCTGGGACAGGGTCAGGGCTTCCAGGCGGGCCTTTTCACGTTGCAGGCCGCATAGTTCCAGACCTTGATGCAGGATCCGGATGAGTTCTTCGTCATCCCAGGGCTTGGAAATGTAGCGATAGATGCCGCCTTCATTGATGGCCGAGATGGCCGAGGAGACTTCGGCATACCCTGTCAGCAGCAGGCGCATGGTGTCGGGCCAGCGGTTGCGGACCTGGGCAAGCAGCTGATCACCACTCATGCCGGGCATGCGCATGTCGGAAACGATGAGATCGACGGCCTGGGTCGTCAGGGTATCCAGCGCTTCTGCACCGCTTCCGGCGGTGAGCACTGTATAGCCGCAGGGGCGCAGCAGGCGGCGTAGCGAGCTGAGGACGTTGGGTTCGTCATCCACGAGCAGGATGATCGGTGCCGAACTGAAGCCGGCGGGCCAGAGGGCTTGCGAAGGATTCAGGCTGTCGCTCATGTTTCCGCCTTGTCGGTGTGCTGGGCCGGACTGGCCTCGTCCTCGGGCTGGCTGATGGGCAGGGTGACCCTGAAGGTTGTGCCTTCACCAGGCTCCGAGCAGACTTCGATCTTGCCGTGATGCTTCTGCACGATGCCGTAGGAGAGCGATAGTCCCAGCCCGGTCCCTTTGCCTACCGGCTTGGTGGTGAAGAAAGGGTCGAAGATCCGGCTCATGATTTCCGGCGACATTCCGCAACCATTGTCCTGGATGGCGACCCACACGCTCTGGTCGCTGGTGCCGGTGCTGACCCGGATCGTGCCGCGCTCTTCGGACTTGATGGCGTGGGCAGCGTTGACCAGCAGGTTCATGAAAACCTGGTTGAGCTGGGAGGGCAGACACTGCACCTGCGGGATGGTGCCGAACTCTCGTATGACATCGGCTTTATACTTGATTTCGTTGTTGACCACGTTCAGCGTGGATTCCAGCCCGCGCTGGAGGTCGGACCACTGCCAGTCGGCACTCGCATCGACGTGGGAGAAATCCTTCAGATCCTGCACGATCTTGCGTACCCGTTCGATGCCTTCGCGGGATTCGCGCATCAGATCCATCAGGTCGTTCTTGAGGTAGTCCAGGTCCATCTTCTTGCGTTGCTGGCCCAGCTGGGTGCGCAGGTTTTCCGCGCTGATTGCCGGTTCTGCCTGAACGTAAGCGTCGATGAGGCTGAGCAAGTCGGCCAGATAGGTCTGCAAGGTGCCAAAGTTTGAGAACACATAGCCGATGGGGTTGTTGATCTCGTGTGCCACGCCTGCGGCGAGCTGGCCGATCGAGGCGAGTTTTTCGTTCTGCACCAACTGCTGCTGGCTCTGCACGAGGCGTTCCTGCGTTTCATGCAGTTGCGCGTTGAGGGCGGTGACTTCCATCAGGTGTTGCTGCATTTCCTGCTCGATCAGCTGGCGCCGGGCGATGTCATCTTCCAGCTCGGCCTTGGCTTCGCGCAGTTCCCGGGTGCGTTCGGTAATCAGCTGTTCGGCGGCCTGATGGGCATGGCGCAGTTCTTCTTCGGCATTCTTGCGGGCGGTGATGTCGATCAGGGTTTCGATGGCGCCGATGATGGCGCCACTGGCATCCCGGAGCGGCGTGGCGGCCACATGCATCCAGCGATCCGGGATGCCGCCGAGCTTGTCGAAATGCAGTTCAGCTTCGTAAGCGCCTTCTGCCGCGGGGGACTTCCACAGACGGCCATCATAGAACCGGAGCAGCGCGGTTTCGTCGACCGGGCTCATGACCCGATCAGCCAGCAATTCTCCCTTTTTGATGCCGAAGGCATTGCCGGGGTCGTCGCTGCCGATGGCATCACCTGCGGAAAGCCCGGTAAGGACTTCGCAAGCACGGTTCCAGTGGGTGAGTTGATGATCCTTGTCGAGTACGAAGGTGCCGACCGGATAGCCTTCGATGATCTCGGTGAGCATCTGCAGCATCGAAGCTTCCGCGCCCTCGGCGCGCATGCGCGAGGTGACATCGGTACAGGTGGCGATATGGACGACACGGTCTTCGAAGTCGGTGGGTTGCAGACTGACTTCGAACCAGCGGTCCGAGCCGTCTGCCATGGGCCAGGGCAGGGCGTCGGCCCAGCTCTGGCCGAGCGTGAAATCGACCCAGGCGTCTCCACCAAGCTCGCGCAGGCTTTTGGTTTGAAGTTCGCGCAGGGTCAGCCCCACGACCCGCGAGAAGGTGGTGTTGGCAAAGAGGATGGACTCGGCATCGATGACGAGGATGCCGACCTCGACCAGATCGAGCAGCAGGAAATTTTGCCAGCCCAGCGGATCAAGCGTTTTCATCATGGCGTTGGGGCGTCGGGAATGATGGAAATGATGTGGCCGCGGGCCTTGTGGGAAAGGGGCTGGATCTTTGCGGTGTGGGGCTGTCCGTTGAAGATGACGCCAGCGCCGCCAATGTCCGGGTTGTCCAACAGGACGGAGATGCCATCCGGCAACTGGGGGGCTGCCGCTGAACCGAAAGCCACGGGCTTGTCGAGCAGATCGAAGGCCGCCTTGTTGGCGAACATCAGCAAGCCTGACGCATCGATGCCGAGCAGGGCGACCGGCAGGTCATGCACGATTTCCTGGAAGTTGTGCAAGGCTTCCTGGGCGAAATCGACGCGCTCGGCCAGCAGCTGGTTGGCGTGGGCCAGTTCTTCGTTCACTTCCACCAGCATGGCCTGGAGCATGCGGTTTTCGTCGCGCACCCATTTGTGGCGCAGGGCTTCCTTGATCGACAGACGCAGGATCTCGTCGTCCCAGGGTTTGGTCAGGAACTTGTAGACCGCCCCCTGGTTGATGGCAGCGGTGACGCTTTCCAGATCGGTGTAGCCGGAGAGGATCATGCGTACGCTGTTGGGACTCAGTTCCTGCGCTTTTTGCAGGAAGACCGTGCCCACCATGTGTGGCATGCGTTGGTCCGAGATGATCACGTCAACCTTTTCACTGGCCAGCAAATCAAGCCCGGCCTGGCCGCTGGTCGCGCACAGGATGCGATAGCCATCCTTGCGCAGGAGACGGCGCAGGGAGGCCAAGATGTTTTCCTCGTCATCGACCAGCAGCACGGTGTTGGGTGCCACCTCGATACTGGCGTTGCCTGGTCCTTGAATGGTTTCCATGAATCCCTCTGGAGCGGATATCCATGCACGTGAAACGGTTTGTCTGGCGCTTGCGCGGAATGGGTTGATGGGAGGTCCTCCATAGGCTTATCGGCACTCGGATAACTGACTTGATCCAGGGGGTGATGTCTGAAAGGGCAGGGTGCGGAAAACCCCGTCTTTCCTGGCTCTGTGGCGCTCAAGTTGTCGGGAAAGACCGCCGTAATCCTCCATGCAGCGGGGGATTTTTCGATCTCCGCTTTTGCCCTTGTGCCGGGTTGGCGGATTACGCCGCACGGGTCTTTTTCCGGAGGAATGATGAAAACTGCAAGCCTGCTGATGATTTCCCTGATTGCCCTGTCCGGTCCGGTCCTTGCTGCCGAGGAATTTGCTTCGCCGAAGGATGCCGAGGCCATGGTCGGCAAGGTGGTTGCCGCCCTGAAGGCAAATCGCGCCCAGACGCTGAGCGAGATTACCGGGAAGGATGCCAAGTGGATCAGTCGTGATCTGTACCCGACGGTGATGGACCTGCATGGCAAGGTCCTGGCCCACGGGCAGAACCCCAAGATGGTCGACAAGGATCTGATCGATTTCAAGGATCCCGATGGCAAGCCTTTCTACAAGGAGCGCATGGAGCTTGCTGCGAGCAAGGGCAAGTTCTGGCAGGACTACAAATTCACCGATCCGATCTCGAAGAAGGTGCTACCCAAGCAGGCGTACTGCGAAAAAACCGGCGACGTGGTGGTCTGTGCCGGGGTCTACAAACGCTGAGGCCGGGTGCCCGTGAGCGGACAGGTTGCGCTACGGGTTTGCGCCCTGGTCACTTCGGGGTTCTGAATGCGGATGACGCTGCGCGGAGATTTCCGTGCAGCGCAGGACAGGGGATCGGTCATGCGGATTATCCACCGGATGCTTGCTGCGCCGTTGCTGTGCATGCTGCTGATGCTGGTCATGGGCGGGATCGCCTATGCCGGGCTGAATTCCGTGGGCGGCGCCCTGCAGGATCTGTTCGAAGAGCGTTTCGATCATGTAGTGCTGATCAAGACCCTGGAGTCCGATCTGCTGGCCGTTCACGCGGATGCCTACAGCCTGTTTACCCAGCTTGACGGAATGGAGACCGACAAGGTGGCGGCCCGCGTGGCCGGCATCAACACGGCACTGGGAAAACTGGAAAAGCAGGTCGTGGAACTGATGGCTGACATGAGCGTGACCAGTGACGATGCGGAGAAAACCTCGTTCAAGCAGATCGGTGCCGGACTGCAGAAGTACCGGCAAGCCGTGAATACCGCCCTGGATATGGCTTCGGTCGACCCGGCCATGGGGCGTTCCGGCATGCAGACGGCTGATGACGATTTCAAAACCGTGTCGCAGGCGACCCGTCAGGTCATCGGAGTACAGACGGTCGAAGCCCGTTCGAGTTATGACAATGCTATCGCCAGCTGGCGGCGGGTGCTGGCGGCGAGCGTGGTGACCTTGCTCGTATCATTATGTCTGGGGCTGGTCACCAGTTTCGTGATGGCGCGCAGCATCGTCAGGCCCATGGCCGAGGCGGTGCGGGCTGCCGATCTGGTTGCCGATGGTGATTTGCGCGTGAGCATCGTTCCGCAGTCGCAGGATGAAGTGGGGCAACTGCTGCGTGCCCTGGCGCAGATGCAGCAGAGCCTGCGGAACGTGATCAGTGAAGTGCTGAGCAGCTCGCACAATGTGGAAGGGGCGGCCAGCGCCATGAGCGAAGTCGTCGGCGGGGTGGCCGATAGTGCCGGCCAGCAAAGCGAATCCCTGAGCGGGATCGCGGCGATGGTCGAGAATCTCACCGAGAGTGTCTGGAACGCGGCCCAGCAAACGGAGGCCGTGGTGAAAGTGGCGAACGAGACTTCGCAAACGGCAACGCAAGGTCGCGACATGGTGCTGCATGCGGCGGATGAAGTTCGCAAGATCATGGGAACCGTGGAAGGAACGTCGGCTTCCATGGCCGTACTGGTGGGGAGCGCCGAGGAAATCAGCGGGTTTGCTTCTGTCATCCATGAGATCGCGGATCAGACCAATCTGCTGGCGCTCAACGCGGCCATCGAGGCGGCGCGTGCCGGCGAGCAGGGCCGAGGTTTCGCGGTGGTGGCTGACGAGGTACGCAAGCTGGCCGAGAAGACCAGCACGGCGACCAGACAGATCCAGCGGATGATCGAGCAGGTCCAGCAGCAGGCGCGGGAGGCCGCCAAGGAAATGAACGTGGCCAAGGCGCATGTGGAAAGTGGCGTGGCAGAGGTGGAAAGCCTGCGTTTGCCACTCAAGACCCTGGATGAGGGCGCCCATCAGTCGCTCGAAAACCTGCGCGAACTCAGCGAGGTGGCGCGCCAGCAATCCAGCGCCTCCAGCGAGATCGCCATGAGTGTGGAGCGGATTGCCAGTGCCAGCGAACGCAATTCGGAGACGATAGAACGCGGACGCGGAGCGGCTACCGAGCTCGAAGGGCTCGCTCAGACCCTGTCACGCAGTGTAGCGCGCTTCCGCTGCTGAAGCCCCGGGCCGAAAATCTTCTACGCTGTGCCGAACACCTGCCGCCACAGCGCTTGCACTGGCTTGCGCTCTGCTTCCAGGCTGCCATCGAATACCCGGCTCTTGTGCTGGTTCAGGCGCAAACCGTGCTGGGCATGGCGCATTGCACGGTAGGCGTTGGCACTGCCGGTGGCCAGTTCTGGCGTGATCAGCCCGGCTGCGGCGGCGCGTCCGAGCAGTGCGATGTTGCCCTTGTTCTCGGTCAGCTCCGGATGGGCGTGGGCGTGGGCGAGGACGAGGAACTGCACGATGAATTCCACGTCGATCAGGCCGCCCGCATCGTGTTTGAGTTCAAAACCTTCGCCCTTGTCGGCAAACGCATCGCGCATCTTCTGGCGCATGGCCAGCACCTGGGTACGCAGGATTTCAATATCACGCGATTCGCTTAGAAGCGCTGTGCGCAGGCGTTCGAATTTTTCGCCCACTTCGCGATTGCCGGCACAGAAGCGCGCACGGGTCAGGGCTTGATGTTCCCAGACCCAGGCGTCATGGCGCTGGTACTGTTCGAAACCTTCCAGGGAGACGACGATCAGCCCTGATTCGCCATTCGGGCGCAGGCGCATGTCGGTTTCGAAGAGGTGGCCGGCGGCGGTGCGGCTGTCCAGCCAGGTGTTGATGCGCTGGCCGAGTCGTGCGTAAACCATCTGGCATTCCGGATCCGGATCGTCGTGGATGAATACCAGATCCAGATCCGAGGCATAGCCCAGTTCCTTGCCCCCCAGCTTGCCGTAGCCGAGGATCGCGAAGCGGTGTTCAGGTGCGTGATGACGGGCGCGGCGCCAGTTCAGGCGCAGGGTTTCTTCGAGAATCGCATCGGCTGCGGCCGAGAGGTGATCGGAGAGCCGTTCGACGGTGAGGCCGCCTGCCAGATCCTGGTTGAGCAGCCGGAAGACCTGCGCGTGGTGTGCCTCGCGCATCACGTCCATCTGGCGCTCCACATCGTCTCCCAGACGATCCATGGCGGCCGCCAGCTCGCTGGCAAAAGTTGCCCAGTCGGGCTCTTCGGTGAGCAGGCGATTGTCCAGGAACTCATCGAGCAGCAAGGGATGATGTGTGACGAAACTGGCGGCCCAGCTCGATGCCGAGACCAGTTCGACCACGCGGGCCAGGGCTTGCGGGTATTGCTGCAGCAGCGCCAGATAAGCCGAGCGGCGGCAGATCGCTTCGAGCAGCGCGATCATGCGTGCCAGGCTTTCGTCCGGATTGGGGCGGAGTGCGGCCAGTTCGAGGATGCGCGGCATCAGCGCATCGAGCCGGTTGCGGGCTTCGTCGCCCATGCTGCGCAGGCGGGCACTGTTGCGGAAGGCTTCGAGGCGGGTGGAGCTTTCCTGAGGTTTGCGGTAACCCAGCTCGCCGAGGCATTCGCCGGTCGGGCCCGCTTCGCAGGCCCCTTGCCAGACCGGTTCGAGGCGGTGTTCCTGGGCGACGGGGTCGGCAAACACTTCGTCGAAATGGTGTCCGACCCGCTGGCGATGTGCGTCCAGTGCGGCGTGCAAGGCCGGAATGTCGGCAAAGTTCATGGCCTGGGCGAGGCGCAGCATGTCCTCGGCGGAATCCGGCAGGCTATGGGTTTGTGCGTCGTCGAGGTACTGGATGCGGTGTTCCAGGCGGCGCAGGAAATCATAGGCACTGGCGAGTTCCTGGACCGTCTCGGCGCTGAGCTGGCCGCGATGCACCAGCGCCTGGAGCACTTTGAGGGTCGGGCGGATCTGCAGGCCGTGATCGCCTCCTCCACGGATGAGCTGGAAAACCTGGGCTATGAACTCGATTTCGCGGATTCCGCCCGGCCCCAGCTTGATGTTGCTGACCATGTCGCGGCGGGCCACCTCGCGGCGGATCTGCGCGTGCAGCTCGCGCATTGCGTTGATCGCGCCGAAGTCCAGATACTTGCGGAAGATGAAGGGACGAGCGATGGCTTTGAGTTCGTCGTGACGGCTTCCGGTCAGCGGGCGGGCCTTGATCCACGCATAACGCTCCCACTCGCGGCCCTGGGTGATGAAATAGTTCTCGAACATTTCGAAACAGGCCACCAGCGGACCTGAATCACCATTCGGGCGCAGGCGCATGTCGACGCGGAAGACATAACCGTCACCGGTCGGTTCGGAGATGGCCCCGATGAGCTGGCGCCCGAGCCGGGTGAAGAATTCGAAATTGCTGAGCGAGCGTGCGCCATCCGTGTCGCCATCTTCGGGGTAGGCGAAGATCAGGTCGATATCCGAGGAAACATTCAGTTCGCCGCCACCGAGTTTGCCCATGCCGATCACGATCAGCTCCTGCACTTCGCCCGCAGCATTGCGGGGCAGGCCGTAACGGCTGGCAAGCTGTGCGGTGAGTACGCGCTGTGCGGTGCTCACCGCGATTTCCGCCAGCATGGTCATGGCCCCGGTGACTTCCTGCAAAGGGGCCAGTCCGGCCAGATCGCGCACCATCACCTGGGCGGCGACCCAGGCCTTGAGGGCGCGCAGGCGTGGTGCCAGGGTGTTTTCGTCCAGCGGGCTTTCGGCGAGGAAGGCTTCCAGGTCGGAGCGGGTCAAGGCTTGCATGCAACTTGCAAGCAAGCGCTCGGTCAACCAGGGGCGGGCCGTCAGCAAACGTTGCAGGTAACGGCTATGCGCAGCGGCGCGGGCGATCAATATCTGGCTCATGAGGGAAATCTGTGTGCAAGTTTCACGTAACTACGGCCCGAACGGCAGGAATATGAACGGACCATGGGTTAAAATCCTGACCAAGTTCATCATGCCGCCTTGCCGCGTGCCACGTCCAGCCCTACATGGCCGACACCCCGATTGATTCTCCGGCGCCGCCTTCCTGGCGTACGCGTCTTGTGGCAGCGCTGCACTGGCGCTGTCTGGCGCGGAGCTGTGTGCGGCTTCCCTTGCACCTGTCGCGTCTGGTCTGGCGTGTGCTGTGGCTGGGGTTTTTCGTGCTGGCGGTCAGTTTCCTGTTGCTGCGCTATGTTGCTGCGCCTCAGATCGCGCAGCAACGGGAGCGGATTGAACAAGCCATTTCCCAGCAACTCGGGCTGAAGGTCCAGATCGCCGGGCTGGATGCGAACTGGTCCGGGTTGCGTCCCGAACTGTCCATCCGCAGTCTGCGCGTCTTTGACCATGAAGGCCGGGTGGCACTCGAATTGCCGCAACTGGAAGTCTCGGTCGCATGGTCTTCCTTGCTCTACCAGCGGCTACGCCTGTATCGGCTGGAAATCCTGCATCCCGAACTGGATATCCGGCGTCAGGCCGATGGCCGGCTCTTCATCGCCGGCTTGCAGATCAACAGCGGCGGGACGGGTTCCGGCTTTGGTGACTTCGTGCTGGATCAGCGTGAGGTGCTGATCCGCGATGCACGTCTGGTGTGGACCGATGAGCAGCGTGACGCTCCGCCCCTGGCGCTTGATCGCGTGAATCTGCGGCTCGAAAACTCGGGCAGCGCGCATCGCTTTGCCTTGCTGGCCAGTCCGCCCACGGCCTATTCGGCCAATCTCGACGTGCGCGGTGATCTGCATGGACAGGGCTTCAAACGCCTGGAAGACTGGCGTGGGACCTTTTATCTGTCGCTCGACGGAGCAGATCTGGCCGTCTGGCAAAAGTGGCTGGACTATCCGCTGGCTTTGCCGCGCGGGCGTGGCGGGCTGCGCACCTGGCTCAGTTTCGATGGCAAGCATCTGGAAAAACTGACCGCGGATGTAGCCCTGGCTGACGTGGCATTACGCCTCGGGAAAGATCTGCCGATGCTGAATCTGGCGTCCTTGCAGGGGCGGATCAGCCTGACGGCGAGCGAAGAGGAGGTCGACTTCGTCGCGGAGCGATTGAGTCTGGCAACGACCGACGGGCTGCGGGTCGGTCCGACCCGGATCGGCTTTCATTACCTGGCAGAGAACGACAAGCGCCCCGCGCAGGGCAGCCTGACCTCCGGCATGCTCGATGTGCGGGTGCTGGCGCAACTGGCCGCCTCTCTGCCCTTGCCAGAGGAGACGGCTGCGCGCCTGCGACAGGCGAGTCCGACGGGACGGATCAGTGCAGTCAAACTCGATTGGCAAGGACGTGCCGGCAAGATCGAGCATTTCAACGTGAATGCCCAGGTCGATGCGGTAACCCTGCTGCCGATGGGCGATTTGCCCGGGGTGACGGGACTGTCAGGCACGTTCCGTGGTACCGAGCAAACCGGGGACTTCAAGCTACAGATCAAAGACGGCAACATGAACATGCCCGGGATCATGCATGAGCCGCTCCTGCTGCTGGATCGTGTCGATCTGAACGGAGCATGGTCATACGAGAAACCCCGGGCCGGCGGCAGCGAGGCATTGACCATCAAGTTGCTCAATGGGCGGGTGCGCAATCCGCATCTGAGTGCCGATGTGGCTGGATACTGGCAGGCCCGGCCGAGTGGTCCAGGCTATCTCGATATCCATGCGCGTGCCAAACGCACACGACTGGATGCGGTATGGCGTTACATTCCAGCGGTGACGACGGCATACGTGCCGGATTGGCTGCACGAATCCTTGCGCAGTGGTACTGCCGAAGACATCCGCTTTCAGCTCACGGGCGATCTGGCGCAGTTTCCGTTCAACAAGAGCCCGGGGGTCTTCCATCTGGAAGGCAAGCTGGTGGATGCCCGCCTGGAGACCTACGCGCCGGGCTGGCCGGGCCTGACTGCGGCGTACGGGAGCCTGGTGCTGGACCGGCAGCGCTTGACGATCCGTGCCGACAAAGGGCGTTACCGGAATGTTCAGGTACGCGATGTGAAAGTGGAAATTCCCGACCTGATGGATGATGGGCGGCAGATCCTGACCGTGGATGGCAAGGCCACTGGGACAACCACGGATTTTCTGCACTATGTGAATGCCAGCCCGATCGCCAGCCTGGCGGGCAGCTTTACGCGTGATCTGCAGACCCAGGGTAATGGCAATCTGGACCTGCATCTCGAAGTGCCCCTGAACGATGCCGAGCATACCCGCGTCAAGGGCGATTACCGTTTTACCGGCAATACGCTGCGTTTGATTCCGGCCTTGCCGGAATTCTTTGATGCGAACGGGACGCTGAGTTTCACCGAAAAGGGCGTGAGCCTGCCTGGTGCGGATGCTGTGTTTCTGGGCAAGCGGGTCCGCACCACCGGGGTGACCGAGGCGGATGGCAGCCTGCGTTTTGACGGACAAGGCCCGATCACGGTGGCAGGCTTGCGGCGCTTTGTGCCGAATTCCGCCTGGGATCATCTGAGTGGCGAAGCTGCGGCTACGTCCCTGGTCCGTGTGCGTCGCAACCTTGTCGAAGTCAGCGTGGACAGCAATATGGTCGGCATCACCAGCGAATTGCCGGCGCCACTGGGCAAGCAGGCCAATGAGCGCTGGCCTGTGCGGTTCAATGTCCGTGTGGAAAGCCGGGAGGGAAGCAATGATTCGACCCTGAACTGGCGGGTGAAACAGGATCAGCGCGTGGATGTGGCCTGGGTGGAGCAGTGCCGGGGCAGCCAGTGCACCTTGACCAGCGGGGCGGTTGCCTCCGGCGAGGATGCCGTGTTGCCGGTCCAGGGCTGGCGGGTGTCCACGAGCCTGAAAACCCTGGATGTCGGGCGCTGGCAGCCGGTGCTTGAAGACCTGCTGTCCGGCTTCGGTAACAGCAGCATGTCCGGGACTGCACTGGCCGTGGCGGCACGTGTGGGTGAGCTGACCGTGTCCGGCCACCGGTTTCAGGATGTGAGCGGCAAGGCGGTGCGCCGGGATGGCAACTGGTCCTTGCATCTGGAGGGGCCGGATCTGGCCGGTGATTTGAGCTGGAGCGAATCCGGCAATGGCAGCCTGCGTGCACGCCTGTCGCAACTGGCACTGCACCCGGTCAGTGGGGGCTTCGAGCCGGAGCCCGTGGTGACGGAAACCGGGCGTCCCTTGCGTCAACCGCCTGCGCTGGATGTGGTGGCCGATCATTTCACGCTGGGCAGCATGGACTTGGGCAAGCTGAACCTCCAGGCGGCCAGCGACGACAAAGGCTGGTTGCTCAAAAGCATCAGCCTGAGCGCGCCAGACATGAGTCTGACCGGCACGGGCAGCTGGTTGCGCAGTACGGGTACGCGGGTGGAGTTCAAACTCGAAAGCGAGGATGCCGGTTCCATGCTTGGGCATTTCGGTCTGGCCAACACGGTTCGCAAGGGAAGCGTCGATTTCGAGGGCGACCTGTCCTGGCGCGGCTTGCCGACAAGCCTGCATTACCCGTCCATGACAGGAACCCTGAAACTCAAGGCCAGCGATGGCCAGTTCCGCAAGATGGAACCGGGCGCTGGACGCCTGATCGGGATCCTCAGCCTGCAATCCTTGCCCCGGCGCATCACCCTGGATTTCCGCGATGTGTTCTCCGAGGGCTTTGCTTTCGACCGGATTTCCGGCGACATGCATGTTGAAGCCGGGATTCTGCATACCGGGGATCTGGAAGTGCGCGGTCCCGCTGCCAAGGTTTTCATCTCTGGCAGCACGGACCTGAACCGCGAGGAACATGACCTGCGTGTCCGTGTCCAGCCAACGCTTTCGGAAACGGTGGCTGTCGGCGTGATCGTCGGGCAGGCCGCGCTGGGTGTGCTCAACCCCGCGGTGGGGGCGGCTGTCTATCTCGGGCAGAAAGTCCTGCGTGATCCGGTGGAGAAAATGTTCAGCTACGACTACACGGTGAGTGGGTCATGGGCCGATCCGAAGGTTGAAAAGGTCGAAGGGCGCTTCGACCTGCATGAAGATAAACCAACCCCTTCTGCGCCAGCAGGTACAGAAGGGGCTGCCCAATGAGGATATAGGCATGAGCCTTCCTTCTTGCAAACTTGCTGCCGTGCAATTGATTGCCGGCCCTGAGGTGAGCGCCAATCTCGCCGAGGCCGGGCGGCTGATTGCCGAAGCCGCTGTACAAGGCGCGCAGCTGGTGCTGTTGCCTGAATATTTCGCGCTGATCAGTGCTGACGAAACAGCCAAGATCGGGATCCGCGAAGTGCCGGGCACCGGGCCGATCCAGCAATTTCTGGGGGACATGGCGCGGCGTCATGCCATCTGGCTGATCGGTGGAACTTTGCCGCTGGCTGCCAGCGCTGCGGACCATGTGCTCAACACTACCCTGGTGTTCAATCCCCAGGGCGAGCAGGTTGCGCGTTACGACAAGATCCACCTCTTCGGTTTCACGCGCGGTGCCGAATCTTATGATGAGTCGCGCACCATCGAAGCCGGTCGTGAGATCGTCGTCTTCGACGGACCTTGCGGACGTGTCGGTCTTTCCGTGTGCTACGACCTGCGTTTCCCCGAACTCTACCGGCGCATGGGCGAACTGGACCTGATCGTGGTGCCCGCTGCTTTCACGGCGACGACCGGCCGTGCGCACTGGGAGGTTCTGCTGCGCGCGCGCGCCATCGAAAACCAGTGCTACGTGCTGGCCTGCGGCCAGGGCGGGACACACCCCTCCGGACGCCAGACCTGGGGCCACAGCATGCTGATCGATCCGTGGGGCGAGATTGTTGCAAGCCTCGCCATGGGGAGTGGCGTGCTCTGTGGCGAGCTCGATCCAGCCCGGATTGCCAGCGTGCGTGAAAGCCTGCCGGCACTCAAACACCGGATTTTCGACTGATGAATCCCGTCCGGTCCGGCGCTATTCCGGCACAGATCAGAGGCCGGTGTTACGCTCGCTGATCTCATCCCGATTTTCAAATTGTTCAAGGAAGCATCCCTCGCATGAGTCTCACCGCATCGCACGAATCTTCAACGCATAGCGCCCTCGATACCGCCAGCCAGATTCTGCTGGCGCCTTATGGTCTGACGACCGGCACGCTGGACAAGACCCTGAGCAGCATCCTTGGCCACGATCTGCACTATGCCGATCTGTATTTCCAGTACCAGCGCACCGAGAGCTGGAGTCTGGAAGAGGGCATCGTCAAATCCGGCAGTTTCAATATCGAGCAGGGCGTAGGCGTGCGCGCGATTGCCGGCGAGCGGACCGCGTTTGCCTATTCCGATGACATCAGCACGGCGGCGCTGGGCGAAGCGGCCAAGACTGTCCGTTCGATTGCCGGGCAGGGGCAGGCACGCCGCATCAAACTGAAATCCTGCGCGCAGCCAGCAGCGCTCTACGCGGCGGTCGACCCGCTGCCTTCGCTGGCCGATGCCGACAAGATCGCGCTGCTGGAGCGTCTGGAACAATTCGCCCGCCAGGAAGATCCGCGCGTGCTGCAGGCCATGGCTTCGCTGGCAGCTTCCTGGGATGTGGTCATGGTGGCGCGCAGCGATGGCGTGTTGGCCGCTGATGTGCGCCCGCTGGTCCGTTTGTCGATCACCGTGATCATGGAAGAGGGCGGGCGCCGCGAGCAAGGCTCGGCCGGTGGTGGTGGTCGCAGCGATTACCGGCTGTTCACGGATACCCTGCTGCGAGATTACGCCCAGCGTGCCGTGCATCAGGCTCGTACCAATCTGGCTGCTCGGCCAGCCCCGGCCGGGGCAATGACGGTGGTATTGGGCTCCGGCTGGCCCGGCATCCTGCTGCACGAAGCCATCGGGCATGGCCTGGAAGGCGACTTCAATCGCAAGGGCAGTTCGGCCTTTGCCGGGCGTATCGGCCAGCGCGTGGCGGCCAAGGGCGTTACCGTGGTGGATGATGGCACGCTGGCAGGACGCCGTGGCTCGCTGACCATTGATGACGAAGGCAATCCTACGAAGTGCACGACCCTGATCGAAGACGGTGTGCTCGTCGGCTACATGCAGGACATGCACAACGCTGGCCTGATGGGTGTTGCGCCCACGGGCAACGGACGCCGCGAATCTTTCGCGCATCTGCCCATGCCACGCATGACCAACACGCTGATGCGTGCGGGCGACAAGGATCCGGCCGAGATCATTGCCTCGGTGAAGAAGGGGCTGTATGCCGTCAATTTCGGTGGCGGCCAGGTCGATATCACCAGCGGCAAGTTTGTGTTCTCGGCCGCCGAGGCCTACATGATCGAGAACGGCAAGATCACTTATCCGGTCAAAGGAGCAACGCTCATCGGCAATGGCCCGGATGTGCTCAATCATGTGGGCATGATCGGTAATGATCTGACGCTGGATCCCGGTGTCGGAACCTGTGGCAAGGATGGGCAGAGCGTGCCGGTCGGTGTTGGCCAGCCGACCTTGCGGATTGATGGCTTGACGGTCGGTGGCACGGGCGGCTGAGCCGCTACGCGCAGTGCCGAGCAATGAGCGCTGAGGACTGAGGGGATTTGCGCCGACAGCGTCGGCGTGGGTTGTGTAGGAGCGGCTTCAGCCGCGAATGGATGTGAGAATTCGCGGCTGAAGCCGCTCCCACAGAGCCTTGCCTGAAGAACCGCGCTGCACTCTGCTCTGTGGAGAGGTCGCCTGAAGAAGTCCGCCCCGCGTGGGTCTTCGGCCTCCCCGGTTGGAGCGGCCATTGGCCGCGATGAATGTGCGACAGGTGCTTCGACGAGCACGGTGGGAGCGACGTCCACGTCGCGAAACGCGGCTTCGCGACGTGGACGTCGCTCCCACGGATCGTAAGCCGCCTTGTGCATGATCGTGCGCAAGGTGCTTTCTGCAGAGGATTGATGACAAGGAGGCGGCAATGGATTCTTCCGGCTGGTTCGTGTGGGCCATTCTCTCTGCCGTGTTTGCCGCGATGACGGCGATCTTTGCCAAACTGGGGCTCGAAGGGGTTGATTCCGATCTTGCCACCCTGATCCGTACCTGCGTCATCATTGTGGTACTCGCTGCCTTCGTGTATGCCATGGGCAAGTGGAGCAATCCGTTTGCGCTGAGTTGGCGTACCTGGCTGTTCCTGATCCTGTCCGGCCTGGCGACGGGGGCTTCGTGGGTGTGTTATTTCCGTGCCCTGAAGATGGGCGAGGCGTCGAAAGTCGCACCGGTCGACAAGCTCAGCCTGTTGCTGGTGGCTGTGTTTGCAGTGATCTTCCTTGGTGAACGACCGTCTGCCATGTCCTGGTTCGGCATCCTGCTGGTCGGGGCGGGGGTGGTGGTGTTGGGGTTGAAGCGCTGACTGACTTTGTCAAACAGAAGCCAGAGGTCTGTTCCTTGACGGAAAAAGGCGCCCACAGGCGCCTTTTTCCGAGGCTGGTGCGCTTACTTCACCCCTTCCTTGGCACGGACCAGCTTCTCAAGCTGTTCCAGTGCGTCTTTGCTGGCGCGACGGGCCGCCAGCGGGAAGTCTGCCTTGAATTCTGCAAATTCGGCCTTGCCGTTGCCGGTGACCGCCTCTTCCCACAGGACCTTGCCCGCATTGTCTATGGCTTTCATCTTGATCGTGACTGAGAAGTCAGTAGGCGGCCAAGTGAAAGCACTAGACGAAGAGGACGTTGTGGTCAGCTTAGGGCTGAACACTAGGCTTACATTTTTGCCGGTAACTGTAGCTGCATCGGTGCCGGGTAGGGTTTCAACCTTGCTGTACACATTCGAAAGAGTGAAGAACAGCGGGCCTTCCAGGTCCTTGTAAGGGAGGTAGCTCAGTTTGTCACCGCCGCCGCCTGGGGAGACAACTTCCAATGCGCGGTCTTCGGCAGAGATGAACATGCCAACTGTTTTGTTTACACGCTCTGCCGTAGCTTTGGGCGCTTCTGCGACTGGAGAAATGTTGATGTTGTGGGCGCAGCCGGTGGTCAGAAGCGTTGCTGCAATGGCTGTTGCACAGAACAGGGAATTGAATTTCATGGGTGTGAACTCATTTCTTGGTTGCGTTAAGGAAATCGGAATCGCCGTACAGGTTCTCGAGCAGGTTGGCGACTAGATCGGGATATGCACGTATGGCGTTCGGGATGGCGACAGCCCCGATGAACGAAGAAGGAAAGGTGACTTCTCCAGAAACCTGCTTTTGGAAAACAGGGCTTTTATTTTTTTTCACGATGAACTGCACGCACATTTTTCCGCTACCAGTGGGGGCTATCGGAACGGACAAGTCGTTTTCCATAATGACAGCGGAGAGTTCTGGTGCGTCTGCGTCGGCCAGTTTGTTGGCCAACTTCAGTTCACTGGTGACCGCGCCCTGCAGATAAGAGGCAAACGAGCCGGTCGGGCTGACCATGGTGTTGCCACGGATGCTGATTTTATCGAGATCGGGTTTGTCTACAGAAAATTGGCCAAGGTTGAGCTGAGACTGAACTTCCGCGAGTTTCTGGACGTTCTGAAAGGAAGGGGTATAGGCCGGTCCGGGCATGGCACATCCGGCGGCAAGGCTTACGATGACTGCAATTGCAAAATGGCGAAGCATGCTGGGCACGTTATATCTCCAGTGAAGGAACAGGGGTAAAAACGTGCGCGCAATATCGCACAAACATAAAACGCCATGCAAATAAAAGTAAAAAAACGTGAAATTTGTCAATATGATGCAAATTTTTGGAGCATTCTTCTTGACGAGTAAACCTCAAGCCTGAGTGAAGATTTGTATTCACTTGTTGTGACCGCGTGAGAGCAACAGGTTTGAGAACGTATTGGGTCACTGAAACAACAAAGGCGCCCGCAGGCGCCTTTGTTGTTCCAAACCCAGCCGATCAATTGGTCGAAGATTTCTTCGGGGCTATTTCCTGAATGATCTTCCAACCCGCGCTCTCGCGTTTGAGCACGAGGCGTTTGGCGACGTCGTCGTTGTAGTCAGACGAGCGATAGCTTTGCTGGAAATTGACTTCGCAGCTCTCGGGACTCAACTGCTTGACGCTCAGATCCTTGAGTTCGACAGAAATGCTGTCCTTGTTCAGACGCTGGGCGCGGAAGTTGTACCAGTCTTCGCGATCAGCGCGGGTCAAGGGCTGGAAGTTCGTCGAGTAGTAACCGAGGTATTTCTTCAGATCCTTGGCCGACCAGGCGGCGGCCCAGTCCTTGGCGGCGAACTCGCATTGAGCGGGGAGCGTCGTCGGTACCACGGGGGCTGGAACGGGGACCGGTTTGAGTGGCGGACGTGAAGCCATGGCGGCATTCAGATCAAGGTCTGTCGGAGCGGGCATTTCCACGCTGCACTGGGCTGCGTAATCTTTGGGATCACCATCATCCGAATCCGGCGCTGTCACGGTCGCTGGGGCCAGCCCCAAACCAGGCAGCAGGCGATGGGTGACAGAGAGCACCTGGTATTCAGACTGCTTCAGGTCGTACTGGGCGTTGGCGTAAGCACGGCGCGCCTGGAACAATTCGTTTTCGGTGTCCAGCAAGTCGAGCAGGGTACGCTGGCCGATGTCGAACTGTTGGCGGTAGGCGTCTCTGGCCTTCTCGGTCGAGAGCATGTGCTGGTTCAGCAAGCGCAGTTGTTCGCGTTGTTTGCGAACGTTGTTCCAGGCGATCGTGGTGGTCTGGCGGATATCGCGGCAGGACTTCTCGCGACCATCGATTGCTGCGTTGTAGCTTTCCACGGCCTGGGTGATCCGGGCGCTGTCTGATCCACCACGGTACAGGTTGTAGTTCATGACGATCTGCGCCATGTCATTCTTGTAAGAGCCGTCGTAGCCGTTGCGATTGCGTTCGACGCCTGTGGAGGCACGGAACTCAAGGGTCGGGGCGTTCGCTGCACGCCGGACATCGGTGAGTGCGCGCGCTGCACGCAGGTTGGATATCGCGGCCATGAACCCTGGGTTGTTGCGCAGGGCTTCCGTGAGGATCTGCTTGTCTTCGGGCATCTGCTTGGTCAGATCGGGGGCTTCAGCCAGCACGGGAGGGGCTTCCCCTACGATGCGTTCAAAGCGGGCACTGACGTCATGCAGATTGCTTGTGTCGGTGAGCCAGTTCGATTGCGCCAGTGCCAGCCGGCCAGCGGCCTGCTCAAGGTCGACGCGACGTCCTACGCCAGCTTGTACGCGTGAGGTGATCTGGTCATAGAGTTCCTTGTGCACCGCCCAGTTTTCCTTGGCGAGATTGGAGAGCTGGCGATAGCGCTGTACATCCAGATAGGCACGTGAGGATTCGAAGGCGATGTCGTCAGCCGCTTGCAGCAGTTCGTAATAACGCGTGGCTTTGGCAAAGCCCAGTCGTTTGATGTCGTTGCGTGTGGCACCTGCGTCGAAGAGCAACTGACGCAGTTGCAGGGAAGCGCCCGGATGATTGAAGTAATTGCTGGTGCCGGGCGTGGGGTCGTAACGCTCGCGTCCCGCGTAGGCTTCAAGGTCGATGCGCGGGCGCAAGCCTCCGCGTGCGGCTTGTTGTTCGCTGCTGGAGGCGTTGTAATCGTGCAGGCGCATCTGAACATCCGGGCTGCGTGCCAGTGCGCGTTCGGTGACTTCATTGAGGGTTGCCGCGTTCAGATTGCTGCCAATCAGGGCCAGAGAGAGAGCAAGAATTTTGTATGGATGCATGGAAAAAATCCTGTTCCGGGCTAGCCATGCCAACATGGCGAGGGTTCAGAGGTTCGTGTTGCTGCCGATATTCACTGAGGGACTTGCTTGGGGTAATTCTAAGCTGGGCGTGGGGTTTTGTCTTACATCAAACACTTTCAACTGTGTCGGAATGGAAACTACAAACAACTATTTCACGGTTTTCCGGTGAAAGAGGCATGACATGCGCCTCTTGAGCTCGAACGCACATTCCATGCGCTTGCGTATGGTGATTGTGGCCCTTTTGTTCGGGGCGACGATCGCTGGCGCAGCGGTTGAGCTGGATCGTATGCTGCAGAGCATTACCAGCCGGTTTGGTGAGCGGGGGGCTCAGAACTTTCGTGACTGGCGTGAAATGCTGGCGCAGTCGGCGGGGCTGCCCGAGGCAGAAAAACTGCGGCGGGTGAACGAGTTTTTTGATCGGCGGATTCGTTTCCAGACGGATCAGCAAGTATGGAAGCAGGTAGATTACTGGGCTACGCCGCTGGAGTTTCTCGGGCAGGGAGCGGGTGACTGCGAAGACTATGTCATTGGCAAGTACTTCAGCCTGATCGAACTCGGGGTGGAGCGCAGCAAGCTGCGCTGGATCTATGTTGTTGCCACGCTGGGGGCGCCGGGGAGCGGGGTGACGGAGGCCCACATGGTATTGGGCTACTATGCAAGCCCGGGGGCTGAACCATTGGTTCTCGATAGCCTGACCGCGAGCATCCTGCCTGCATCGCGCCGCCCTGATCTGGCCCCGGTATTCAGCTTCAACAGCGATGGTATCTGGAAACCCGGCAATGCAACGGCGACGGGGTCTGTCAACCAGCTCTCCTTGTGGCGGGACTTGATGCGGAAGATGAAAGAAGATGGTTATGAACCTTGAAATGACCCTGCGTGGGCGCTCCAGCGCCGGGAGGAAATGACATGTCTTTGTTGACCCGCTTGTGGTTGAGTGTTCTGGTGGCAATGCTGACGGCATTGTCTGGCAGTTTTGCTGTGAGTGTGCTGACTGCCCGGAACTATCTGGCCCAGCAACTGTATGCTCAGGCTGGCGATAGCGCGGCTTCACTGGCTTTGTCCATGTCGCAGCAGACCAAGAATCCTGCGATGCGCGAATTGCTGGTGAGTGCCCTGTTCGATTCTGGTCACTTCGAATCCATTTCGTACTTTGACATCAACGGGAAGCTTGAAGTCGTGCGCAAGACCAGCGCACCGGCGCCTTCGGCGCCTGCCTGGTTTGTCTCGCTGGTCCCGCTGGATCCTGCACCGGGCGAGGCGCTGGTTTCCGATGGCTGGCGTCAGGCCGGCAAGGTGGAAGTGCGCGCCAGTGCGCGCTATGCCTATGCAGAATTGTGGAACGGTACGCTCAAGCTGGCTTTCACTCAGGGGAGCATCGGCGTGCTGCTGTGTCTGGCCGTGGGTCTGTTGATGCGCTGGACGCAGAAACCCCTGCGTGCAATTGTCGAGCAGGCCGTGGCCATCGGTTTTCGGCGTTTCATCACCCTGCCGGAGCCGGAAGTGCCTGAACTGCGGGTAGTGGGGCGGGCCATGAATTCGATGGTGCTGCGGGTGCAGGCCATGTTTGCCGAGCAGGCTGCACGCATCGAAGAGTTGCGCAACGATACCAATCGCGATGCGCTGACCCGCATGCCCAATCGCAGTTTGTTCATGGGGGGGCTGCGCGAAGCACTCCATGATGAGCAGGCCGCGCCGGGCGGTGCGCTGGTAGTGGCGCGTGTCATTGATCTGGCCGGAATCAATCGGCGCATCGGTCGCGAACGTACCGATATCCTGATCCAGGCCTGCGCCAGCATGCTGAGCGACGTTGTCCAGCAGCATGATGATTCGGCGACGATTGCACGTCTGAATGGTGCCGAATTCGGCATCCTTTTGCCGGCCCTGGACGCTCACGGCAGTACCCAGTTGTGCGAGCGCCTGCTCGAAGGTTTCGCGCGGCTCTATCGTCAGGAATATGTGGATCGTGAGCCGGTGGCTGCCATTGGCTGGACCGTGTACCGGCGCGGCGAAGAACCGGGCAGCGTGATGCTGCGTCTGGATGCCTGCCTGATGCAGGCCGAGTCCGCGCAACCACCGCTGGCCGGCAATGCCGGAGAAACGCCGCATGTCGCCGCGCGTAGCGAGGAATGGCGTAGCCGCATCGAAGCAGCGCTGCTGATGCGTGCCTTCCACCTGGCGTTCTTCCCGGTTTTGCGTATAGATGGTGCCTTGCTGCATCGTGAAGCGATGTTGCGCATGCAGGATGTTGATGGGCAACCGATCACTGCAGGTCAGTTCATGCCGGCAGCAAGTCGTCTGGCGATGACGGCACAGCTTGATCTGCTGACGCTCGAACTGGCGGTCACCCAACTGGACGAGAAGGAAGGAGACATCGCGGTCAATCTGTCTCCCTTGTCACTGGCGAACCCCGCTTTCCTGCCTGGTGTGCGGGCCATTCTTGACGCTGCTGGGCGACGTGCACAGCGTTTGTGGGTTGAACTGTCCGAGCGCGGGATTGGTGAGAGCGGCGGGCTGGACGAGATCGCCGGGTTTGCAGCGGTTCTCAGTCAGCATGGCTGCAAGCTGGGGATCGAGCACTTTGGCCGTCACTTTGCGGCGATGCCGCGCCTGCATGCCCTGAGTGTGGATTATCTGAAACTTGATGGCGCTTTCGTTGCCGAGATTGAGCAGAACGAAGGTAATCAGCGCTTCGTGAAGGCGGTGGTTGATGTCGCTCGCAGTCTGGAGATCCAGGTCATTGCCGAACGCGTCGCGACCGAGGCCGAATGGCAGACCTTGTCTGCCCTCGGGGTCACGGGGGTGACCGGCCCTGCGGTAACCGCCAGACAAAGTTCCGATTGAACCAGCCCGCGCTTGTTTGAAATCCATCCGGCCCGGGGCGCCGCAAGCGTGTATTGAGGGTAGGGCTCAAAGCCTTGATGCGCCGGGCTTTGCCCGACACGCTGTGCGAACGATTCAGCGCAGACTTCAGTGATCCATAGCCCCTTTAAAAAAACAGCCCGGCGATGATGCCGGGCTGTTTTTTTTGACTATGTACCAAGGTGTTGCAGCGTCAGTCCACGATCAGCCGGTTGTTCTTCAGCATGTCCTGAATGACCGCATTGTCGTTGAGCAATGTCGCCGTACCGTCATTGAGCAGGTTGACGCCTTGCAATACGATGGTCTGATTTTCCTGCGTGGCGTCGTAGGTGCCATTTGTAAAACCACCAGTGGTACTGATGTGAACAATGGTATTGCCATTCGATACCTCGAAGTGCAGGTAATTGCTCAGGTTGCCGGTTTCCAGTCCGAGGTGGCTCTCGCCGGACAACAGGTCGCGCAGATCAAGGGCATCGCCGTCCGCCTTGCTGAAGTCGGTGACCAGGTCCGTTGTTGAAGAGAGCTGGATTCCCGCGGCAATACCATAGACATTCCCGGTCGTGGCCGAGCTTGTGCCGGCTGTCGAGGCTTGATCCCCAAACGACCAGGCGAATACGTCTGCACCCAGATCGCCACGCATCACGTCGCTGCCTGCACCCCCTTCGATGCGGTCACTGCCCGCCCCGCCACGCAGGGCGTCAGATCCGGAGCCGCCCAGCAGGTAATCATTCCCGGCACCACCGTAAAACAGGTGGGTATTGCTGCCGGTGCCGATGATCGCGTCATTGCCGTCGCCGCCATTGACCAGATCGCCATAGGCTTTGTGGGTGGCATCCGCTACCGTCAGGTGGCCGCTGGAATCCAGCATGCTGGCATCGGCCGTGGTGATGAAGGCTGAGGATGCAAGCTGCTCGACCGTTGCGCTACCCGTGCTGTCACCCGTGCGGACCACATCACTGCCGGCACCGGCCTCGATGTAGTCGTTGCCACCCAGACCCAGGATCAGATCCGCGGAAGAGGTTCCGGTCAGGGTATCGGCCGATTCGGTTCCGGTGATCTGGGTACTGGTCGTGTAGGTGTCCGTGGTGCCATGGATGGTCACGGTCAGCGTGGCGATACTGGTCAGCCCGCTGGGATCCGTTACGGTGTAGGCGACGGACTCGGTCAGGGTCTGGCCATCGTTGAGTGCATTGACCTGTGCGTTGTCGTTGGTCAGGGTATAGGTGTAAGTGCCATCGGCGTTCAGATGGAAATAACCATAGTTCCCCGCAATATCGGTGTTGACCAGGGCCGTGCGGCTGTTGACTGCGCTGACGCTCAATGTGTCACCGTCTGGATCCGTATCGTTGCTGATGACACTGCCCGTGATCGTGTAGGTGCCGGAATCTTCGGTCACGCTGATCGTGTCGGCAACCGCCACGGGGGCGTCGTTGACGCCCGTGACCGGGATCGGCAGCACGATTGAGGTTGTGGCCGTCTCACCGGTCGCCGTTTCCTTGCTGGTGGCTTCCAGTTCCAGGTTGTAGGAACCGGAGAAATTCAGCGGCGGGGTGATGGTCAGCGAAGTGAGTGTCCAGGACGCGATATTCACCGAAGTCGAGCCTGCGGTGGCCGTGAAGGTATGGGTGCCGTCAGAGAGCACCGTTCCCACCAGCAGATTCTTGGCCACCAGGCTGACCAGCGTTTCCGACCCGTCGGTGTCGGAGAGTGACACTGTCAGCGGCGATAGCGTGATGGTCGTGTCTTCCACGCCACTGTTGCTGGCAATCGGGTAATAGCCATAGGAGCCGGAGACCGCAACAAAGGAGTCATGGACGCCACCCAGCGTTTCCAGCGCGCTCAGCGAACTGTAGATCTTGAAGTTGGTCGTGCTCAGCGCCAGCGCCGTGCCGCCGTCTACGCTCAGATAAGGCAAGACAGCACCGACGCTGTCGCCGTTATAGACGGCCCAGTCAATCGTGTAGTAACCACTGACGGTGACCGTATAGCTGGTGGCTGTGATGTTGCCCCAGCTGTTGTAGTTCTTTGCCAGCACCACGGTGCCGCCCAGTACCAACAGCGCGGTATCGTCCATGTACGAGCTGAAGGTGTAGGTATGCCCCGCTTCCAGGTAGATCAACCCGGTCATGCGGTAGGCCCCGTCGGTGGAAATGCCGGATGGAGAACCCGTGCCGTTTGCGGTGTAATCCTGCGGTGCAGTCGAAATCGTGGTTGATGTCGGTGTGTCTGCGTTCAGCAGGGTTAGCAGGTTCTGTACCTCTGCCAGCGTGTCAACCGTGCTCGTCGAAATATTGCTGATCGAGGTGTAGATGCGCGCTGTCAGACCATCGCCAGCAGGCACGGTGACTACGACCGTCTGACCATCCGTAATCGATACCCCACCCACCTTTATGATCGGGTCATCCGCAACCGGTGTGATGTTGATCGTGACCGTTGCGGAAGTTGTGCTGCTTCCTATGCCGTCGGTAGCCGTGTAGGTGAAGCTGGCGTAGTCAGACTTCATGTTGCCGGTGCCGGAGGTCGCATAGGCGTCGCTGCCTGATTCGTTGGCATCCGGTACGAAGCGGAAATAGCCGGCGTCGATGGTGCTCTTCAGTACTACCGTGTTGGCTGTAATCGAGGTCCAGGTTACGCCATCGGTAGAGGTCTGCAAAACCCCGTCTGTGGGAAGGGTCGTGATCGTAACGCCCAGGGTGGAGCTTATCCCGTCGGCATCCGAGACATTGAAGCTTGCCCAGCTCAGGATGAGTGCGGTGTCTTCCGTACCGTTCACGATGCTGGTGGAGCTCGATATCACGGGAACCGAGTTGGAATTGTCGATCGTGATGGTGAGCGTCGCGGTGGAACTCAGCCCTGCTGTATCCGTGACGGTATAGGTAAAGACATCATTAACAGAACCCGTCCGGCCTGATCTGTTCGCCGTGTATGTGTAAGCACCGGTAGAGTAAATGACCAGTGTTCCATACGAGGTGGTAATGGTTGCTGAGCCGCCGGAAGTGATTGTCGTCGCCGTTGTCGCCGACGCCAACTTGATGGCGGAGACGCGCTCGCTGTCACCGCTGTCCACATCGGTGTCATTCGATAGCACTCCGGTGGCGGCAGTGGTCGATATGGCAACCGTGCTGCTCGCGCTCTTCAGGACGACGTTCGTGTCGGCAACCGCCACGGGGGCATCATCAGCGCCCTGAATGGTGACCGTCAGGGTCGTCGAGGATGTGGTGCCTGAGGCATCCTTGACCGTGTAGGTGAACGTGTCAGCCAGGGTGCTGCTGCTGGTACGCAAAGCCTGTACGGTCGTATTGCTGTTGTCCACGGTGTAGGTGTAGCTACCGTCGGCATTCAAGACCAGCGTGCCGTATGCGCCAGCCAGCGAACTGCCAACAGTTCCGGTCGTCGTACCATGGCTGACGCTTGCCACTGTTTTGGTGTCGGTCGTGTCAATGATCAGGTCATTGCTCAGCACATTGCCTGTCGGATTGACCCCTGCCGTGCCGTTGCTGGTACCGCCGGCTTCGGTTGCTGTCGCCGTATCGGCCACGGCGATCGGAGCATGGTTGGTATCAATGTGCAGGGTGATCGTACTGGTGGCCGCATTGCTATTGGCCGACTCCGTGCTGGTGACTGAAGCCAGCAGGTCAAAGCTTGCCGTCCCGCTGGGAACCGTCATGGTCAGGTTGGCGAGATTGGCCTGGGTAAAGACCCAGGATCCATCCGTCTGCCTGGTGCCGGCACTGAAAGTGACCGTTGACGGCACTCCGGTAAGGGTGATGTTCGACAGCGTTTCACTCCCATCGGTATCGGTCAGCGCCGAGGCAAGCGTGATGACGTAAGTGTCGCTTCCGATGGATACGCCGGACGCAGTGGATGTCTGGGTATAAGTCGGGCTCCCCGCTGTCAGCGAGAGGCTCGGTGCATCTGCGACGGGCGTGATATCAATGACCAGCGTCGCCGTGTTGCCGGTTCCGTTACTGCTGGAGCCATCGACGACCTGATAGGTGAAGCTCGCATAATCAGCCTGTTTGTTACCCGTTCCTGTTCCACCGTAGGCGTCGCTGCCTGATTCGTTGGCGAGAGGTACGAAACGCACATAACCGGCGTCGATGTAGGACTTGAGCAATGTCTGTCCGGCGACTGTGATGGTTGTCCAGGTCACGCCATTCGTTGAGTACTGCAACACGCCGTTCGTGGGCAGGGAGCTCACGACAATAGCTTCTGACGAACCGCCGTCTACGTCGGTGACATTGAAATTCGCCCAGGTCAGTACCAGTGCGGTGTCTTCCGTACCTGTAACTGCACCGCCTGTTGTGACCGGAGCGTCATTGGTGCCGAGGATATTGACCGTGATGAGGCTGGTCGTGCCATCGGCCGAGGTGACGGTGAGCGTGTCGGTATAGGTCGTGCCCGCTACGAACTCG
>JAGTRY010000116.1 GCA_018262235.1 Pseudomonadota bacterium | reverse complement strand
TAGGTCGAGCATTTCGCCCACCAGCCGATTCATTTCCTCGACGTCCCGGTCGAGGCGTTCGATCAGCGACGGCTCGGGGTGACGGGCCAGCATCTCGAGGCCCAGCCGCATCCGTGCGAGCGGCGTGCGCAGGTCGTGCGACAGGCCGGCGAGCAGCGTCGTCCGTCCCTCGAGCAGGTCCTGGACCTGTCGGGCGAGCTCGTTGATCCGGCGCGAGAGGGCCGCGAGCTCGCGCGGGCCCGATTCCGGGAGCAGCTCTGGCGTCCCGCCCCGGCCCAGCACGATGGCGGCCTCGCCGAGCCGGCGCAGCGGCGCGACGATGCGCAACGCGATCCACGCCGCGGCGAGGAGCGACAACGCCATCCCCGCGACGAGGGTGACCAGGACCGTCGTGAGGGGCTGCGTACCGACAGGGTGACGTGCAGCCAGTTGGGGACCCCGAGAGCCTTGAGTTTGTGTGGCAGTTGTTTCGATTCCGGTTTGGCCAGCATCGGATACCAGATTGCGTACATGCCGGTGGGAAAACGCAGCAAGGCTTCCTTCAGTACCTGGATCAGGCGGGAATAATCCTCGCGCAGTTCGTAGGAAGGATCAATCAGTGTGAGGGCTCGGCGCGACGCGGGCGGGAGCAGGGCCTTGAGATTGGCGAAGCCATCGTCGGCATACACGATGCTCTGTTTGCCATGCTGGCCAAAATAACTGTCCAGGGTGCGGAAATCGGTACTGTGCAACTCGAACAGTCGCAGTCGGTCCTGCTCGCGCAAGGCGCGTTGGGCCAACCAGGGCGAGCCGGGGTAGGCGAGTAGCGGCCCGTCGCCGTTCAGCGCGCGGACTTCCGCGACGTACTCCGCGAAGGCGGGCGGCAGATCCTGACGCTCCCACAGGCGGCCGATGCCGCCAAGGTATTCCCCCAGTTTTTCCGCATGTTCGGAATCCAGCGCGTAAACCCCCGCTCCGGCATGGGTGTCGATCACCCAGAAGGCTTTGTCTTTCTGGGCAAGGTAGCGCAGAAGCTGGACCAGAATGGCGTGCTTGAGTACGTCGGCATGGTTGCCAGCGTGATAGGAATGTCGATAGCTGAGCATTGGGGCAAGCGGAAAGGAGACAGGTGCCGATTGTAGACGCTGACTTCCGTCAACAGATCTTCCCGCACGGACAAATTGCTTTTCGCTGTCTCGTCCTCAACTGCCCGTGGCGATGGGCCTTGCCGGATCACTGCACCATTCGCTCCAGGATCCTGGATAGAGCGCTGCACCGCTCAGGCCGGCGATCTCCAGCGCCAGAAGATTGTGGCAGGCGGTGACGCCAGAGCCGCATTGTGCGATGACGGCTGCCGCAGGGGTTTGTTGCAGGACGGCTTCGAATTCATGGCGCAATACATCGGCCGGTTTGAAACAGCCATCAGCTTGCAGGTTGTCGCGGAAAAACCGGTTGCGTGCGCCGGGAATGTGGCCACCGACCGGATCCATCGTTTCGTTTTCTCCACGAAAGCGATCTGGCGCACGTGCGTCGATGACCAGCCGCGCTTGCGTAGTGAGGTTGGCCAATACCGTGTCGGAGGACACGCAGGACGCCAAGGGCGTAGCCAATTGCAGATCGCCTGCCGGACGTACGGGAGTCGCCTCGGTGGTGAGCGGGCCGCCGAGGCCTTGCCAAGCAGGAAAGCCTGCATCAAGAACCGCGACATGGGCATGCCCGAGCCAGCGCAGCATCCACCACAGGCGGGCTGCCATCATGCCGCCTTGCGCGTCATATACCACGACCTGAGTTTGTGAGCTGACACCAAACTGTGCCATTTTGGTTGCGAATCCGGCGCGGTCTGGCAAGGGGTGGCGTCCATTCAGCCCGGTCTTCGCAGCCGACAGATCTTCGTCCATATGCAGGAAGATCGCCCCCGGAATATGTCCGGCCTGCCAGGCCGCTCGGCCTGCAGCGAGGTCTCCCAGATCATGGCGAACGTCAAAGATCACCCAGTCGGGATCGTTAAGGTGTGCCAGCAAGGTCTGGCTGGAAACGAGCGTTGTGTAGGACATGTGTTCTCCTGGATTCAGATTCCCATGTAGCGGCCGGGGCGGTGATTGACGGCGATCACCAGATTCAAGGCTATCGCACCGAGTACAGAAAGCGCCACGCGCCCTGGATCCACAACGAAAAACGAGGCCAGTACGATGGCGCAATCAGCTCCCATCTGGAATTTTCCGGCACGGATGCCATAGCGTTCTTGCAGGAAGATGGCGAGAACGCCCAACCCGCCCAGACTGGCCTTGTGACGAATCAGGATCAGGAGGCTGATGCCTGCCAGCAAGCCGGCCATGATTGCGGCGAACGCGGGATGCAGCAGATCGATATGGATGAAATTCGGCAGCAGCTCGCTGTAGACCGATAGCAGTGCAACGGCGATAAAGGTCTTGATGGTAAATAGCCAGCCCAAGGCGCGGATCGCGAAGATGTAGAAGGGAAGATTGATCAGAAAGAAGATCCAGCCAAAGCGCCAGCCAGACAAGTAGTGCAGCAGAAAGGCCAGTCCGGCCGTACCGCCTGTCAGCAAGCCTGCATGACGGAAGAAAACAACGGCCAGCGCCATGAACAAGGGGCCAACCAGCAGGGCCTGGAAGTCTTCATGCAGACTGTGGGCAATGAGGTTTTGAGATTCTTTTTGCATGTATTGGGGTGGGGCGCTGGCGTGAAAACCAGAACGGTGTCTGGATTGCTCTGGCAAGGGGCAAGTATCGGTCATTTGCTGCGGTGGCGGGAAGCCCTGGCGGGCCTCCGAGCGTACAATCCGGGCTTCAGAATCGTGGCTCGGGTGCTCGCATGGAAGAACGTATCAATCATCTGGAAAGCAAGTTGTGTCTGGCTGAAGACTTGCTGGACGAGCTCAATCGAACGGTTTTCAGACAGCAAGAACAACTGGATCAGTTGCAGGCCCAGATCCGGCTGCTCTACCAGCAGATGCAGGGCGGTGGTGCAGGTGGTGGTGCCGAGAAACGGGATCCGCGCGAGGAAATTCCTCCCCATTATTGATGGAGTTCGACATGCATCGCTATGCACTGGTGTTTTTCTGTGTGTGTTTTTCGGCCAGTTGCCTGGCTTGGGGCGGACGTGGTCATGCCGCGATCGGGGCATTGGCGCAGCAAAACCTGACGCCTGCAGCACTGAGCCAGGTTCAGGAACTTTTGCGTGATGATCTGGATCGCTATGAACAGGCTTCCGGGCGTACCACGCTTGCCGCTGTGGCGTCCTGGCCCGATGAGATCCGTGAAGTAGCCATGAAGACCGATCCCGCTGCGTACAAAGGCTGGCACGTGCGCGGCAATCAGGTTTGCAGCACCAAACTCGGACCCTGCAAGGACGGACATTGTGTTGATGAACTCATCATTTCTTATACCAGGATCCTGCGCGATAAATCGCAGTCACATCGTGCGCGAAACGAAGCGCTGAAATGGGTCGTCCATCTGGTCGGGGATCTGCACATGCCTTTGCATTCCGGCATCAACCGCAATGGCGGCGGCGCCAAAGTCAGCATGGAGGACGTTGAACTCAAACCGGATGCGACGCTGCATACCATCTGGGATAACGAACTGGCCAATGCTGCGCTCAAAGGCTGGAAGTCTTCGGCGCGTCTCGAACAAAATGTCCCTGCGTTGACAGAGGATGCTCCGACTCGCTGGATGCTCGAAACCCGCGATGTTGCGTTGCATGAGGTGTACGAACCCTTGTCAGGATTCTCCTGCGAAGCAAAGCTGCCCGAGCCGATCAGGATCGATGCGGCATACCAGCAGCGCAGTGTGGCAGTAGTGAGGCATCAGATCGAAATGGCCGGCCTGCGTCTGGCGCAATTGCTCAACGAGTCGTTGCCGTGATAATGCATTCCGGCCTTTGGTGAACAGCCGGGTTTGATTGATCAGTCCTTGTACGGTGTTGCTGCAGCACGTTTTTGCTTGTAGGGGCAAAAGCCGGGACGAGGACCGATCTTTTGCGGATGATCGCGACAGGTATCCGGGCGCCGTTCGTACACGGTGCAACGACGGGTCCGGGTATCCAGAAAACTGCAGTCGTCGTTGGCTCGCCGTGCCAGCGTGAACAAGCCGTGCCGGAAGTTGAAGTGTTCAATGATGCCTTGCTTCTGCAAGCGCTTCGCAAGTTGCTTGGGGTCGGTTTCCAGATCGAATTCGTCGACAACGCCCATACGGACCAGATCACGGATACGTACTTCTGCCGGCATGGTGCAACAGGTTGCATGGCAACTGTCGCATAAGCCATTACTGTATTTGACCCAGGTGTCGAGCTGGTCCGGATCCGCGCCGTGGATGACGATATGTTTTTGCATGAAATGGCGTCAGATCAGTGATGGGCCTTTGACGATGGCTTCTGCATCATCAGGAGTCAGGCGTACCGAAGCGCCACAAATCACGATTACGGTGAGCCATTCCTGCAGGGTTTTCGAATCTTTCTCGCTCAGTGTGAGAAAGCGACAGCCGATCTGGTCCGTGGCAGCGTCACCGATCTGATTGACTGCTTCGGCACGACCGCGCACTTTGTCACCAAACCCATCAATCAAGCGCATCTCGAAATCAAACGTGGCAAGTTCGAGTGCGTTGTCTGCCGGGATGCTGAACCCGTCTATAGACAGATCAATGACAGGCAAGCGCTGGCCATTGATCAGGATGTCGATGCAGGCTTTGCCGTCACGTTTGGCAGCAAAACGCTGGCGCTGACGGCGCTCAGCGTAATCATTGTGAGAATTCATGGTGAAGGAACCGGGCTGCGTCAGGCTGTTTGTGGAGTTTGGCGCTGTGTGCGGCGGCGTGTACCAATTTTGCTTTCAGCAAGGCGATAAAACAGATCTCCTGCAGCAATGCTGAGCAACCAGGCGGCAAGCATTCCGGCAATGTTCAGTACAGGCGAGTTCGGCGCCAGTCTGAACACCAGTGTATTGACCAGCATACATACCGGGAAATGAATCAGAAACAAGGAGTAGGAAATTTTGCTGAGCCAGGCGATCAGCCGGAAATCCGGCCATTTTTCCATCAAGCCGTAACGTGTGCTCAGACCGAGACCCAGCGCCGTACAGAGTGCAATCGCAATGCGCAGGCGAAAATCGATCAGCAGGGCGCTGGCGACCAGTCCAAGGATGAATGCAAACCAGAGTGGCGAGTTTTCGCGCCGGGAACACCAATGCGCACTGACGCCCAATGCGTACGAACCAAAGAAATAGATGCCCCAGTTATCCCAGCTGTCCTGACGGTTGAAGTAGAACAGGGAGGCTACCGCAAGTCCGCCGACCAGCAGTGTCGCCAGGCGGGTGCTGGCGTGATGCTTGCCTGCAAGCCACAGACTCAGGGAAAGCATGATGAAGAGCTGAAAATCGATCGCCACATACCAAACTCCTGCCGACAGTGCCTCCTGTCCGAGCAAGTTCTGCAGCAGCAAGGCATGGCTGATCATCTGCCAGAGCGTCGGGGTGTCGGGGATCGAAGCGTGGTCGAGCCAGTGACGGGCCACGGCCGCGCAGACAATGCTGGCTGCAAGGGCAACAAGGAAGGGAATGACCAGACGCTGGTAACGTGCCCAGATCAATTGCAGCGGCTTGATGGCTATCGGTGTTACTGCAGGCGCCAGGCTACGGGCTGCAAAAAAACCGGCGACGACAAGAAAAACCTGAACGGCCATGCGGCCATATTCATACAGCCAGTCAATACTTCCGGCGGCCAGCGGATAGGCGATGTCCGACATTGGGCCATAGAACGCAAGGTGATGCAGTACGATCAGCTGCGATGCCACTGCCTTGAGGGTGTCGACAAGCGGCATGTGCTGTGAGGGGTGACTCATGCAATCAATCCAATACGAAAATCAGCCCGTTCGGGCTGATTGCAAGCCTGCCGCAAGATGCCGAAGGCCTCTTCTAACTCTTTGAACTAGCAAATTTTATTCTGATCTTCCAAGCGCGTCTAGCAAATCCAGGGACTGTTTTGGCACAATGCAGGCCATGTGCTTGTCCGTGCAATCGGCAGTGCTGGCGGCTAAAGAACCTTTTTTCGCCCGTGTCATGAAAGGGGATATTTTGAAGGGCTACTGTCAGCGCTCGTTCTGGTTCAAACGGTTTGTGCGTACCGTCAAGCAATGCTTCTGGTTCAAATGCTTTGGCACCATGGCGTTTACGGCGGTCTTTTTCCTGGCCTACGTGCATCTGCTCAAGCATCCCTATGCCCCTGTCAGCATCATGCCGGTCACGGTTCTGGATGATCTGATCGGTTTTCAGCCGATGGCTCTGCTGCCCTACGTGTCACTCTGGGTTTACGTATCGATCCCGCCAGTGTTCATGGTCCGGATTCGCGAAATCATCATCTATGGCGGGTGGGCGGCGGTTTTGTGTCTTATCGGGCTGGCCATTTTCTTCTTTGCGCCGACAGCGGTTCCTGCGGCCAATATTGATTGGGCGCGTTATCCAGGCGTTGATTTTCTCAAAGGAGTGGATGCTGCAGGAAACGCCTGTCCGTCGCTGCATGTTGCGACGGCTGTTTTCTCTGCCATCTGGCTGCATCGGATCTTGCAAGCCTTTGGCACTGCGCGTTCCGGTCTTGTCTTGAATTGGTTTTGGTGTCTGGCGATCATCTATTCAACGATGGCGACCAAGCAGCATGTTGCGATAGATGTGTTCGCAGGATCCGCCTTGGGAACCGTGATTGCGTGGATATCCTTGTCGAAATGTCGTGGACTCACGGTGTTTCGCTCTCAGGAAATACCGATGGAACCGTCTGCTTAAATCGGATATTTGCAAAAAATCTCAAAAACCCTGTCAACCTGATTCTTCCTGCTTCGTTATTTGCCTCATGGAGGGCGCAACACGCCGTTGCTGTATTGAAAGGAAGATCAAGATGGGACAACTGATTTGTGATCAAACCTATGCCGAGTTCCTTGACTCGATCAAGGCCGCAGGTGTTGCGATCACCAACGAAGACGAATTGCGGGAACGCCTGGCTGAAACGTGGCGCTGGCGTTTTGCCTTCATGACGCTTGCGACCAATGGACGTCCGCTGGGGATCAATTTCCTCAACAAGGATGCCAGCAAGCATATGGACGAGATTCGTGGTGCGTTTGCCCGCTATGAATTTCCGGACAACTCCGACGCAATCTTTGCCTCCAGTCTCGCGGCAGAATGAAATTGCCGGCTTAATGTCTCCTACCCCGAAAAGGGCTATCACTTTGCGTGGTGGCCCTTTTTCTTTGGGCGTTTACAGACAAAACTTGTACTGCGGCAGGTGCTGTTGTAGAAAGCACTCGGGTCCCGACTTCAGGAAAGCTGGCGTTATTCTGAATGCAAGTTGATGCATCCTCCGGCCAGCGGCTACCGGGCGGAATTTTGAAGTAAGTCGAGTGCAGCTCTTGGTACAATCGTCCGATTATTTTGGCTTCAAAAGGAGTTGGCATGGATCTCTTGAAATGGACTGACGACCTCTCAGTGGGAAATCCCCTGATTGATGAGGATCATCGCAATATCTTCGACTTGCTCGAACGTTTGCATCAGGATATGAGCAGCGGGCAGATCAATCAGGAAACCCAGAGCATTGTTGATGCTTTGCGGGATTACGCTGAAGCGCACTTCTCCCGCGAAGAGGAGTTCATGCGCAAGATAGCCTATCCGCACTATGCCGTGCATAAGGCCGAGCACGACCGCTTCGTGAGCGAAGTCTGTGCCTTGCAATCCCGTGTGGCACGTGGTGCACGCACAGCGCAGCTGGATATCGACCAGTTCCTGGCAGGCTGGTTGCGTGAACATGTGCTGGTCCGTGACATGGCCTTGGCCTCTGCCATCCGTGGCGAGGGTGGAACAGCCGCTGCGTAAGGCTTAGCCTTTTGTCTGTTCAGGCTTGGTGCCCGGCGGCTTGCAGGGAAGGGTACAGAACGGGAGTGTCCCGGGAAATTCCCGGGCGCTCCAGATGGCTGCCTGGGGCCGCTGGTGCGGCAGCCAGTAACAGATCCAGCCAGTGCGTGACTGGCTGCCATTCCTCGCGATAACTGCTTACCTTTTCGGCAGGGAAATCAAAAATCGAGCAGCCTTGCTCCATGCACTTGCTGTATGCCTGAGCCAAGCGGATATTGCCCAGATGTGCTATCCCCTGTTTTTCCGCCCACTCCTGCAGGACAAGTCCGTTCCGGGTGCGGCCGTCAATCCGCATTCCGATGCATCCGAGCAGACACTTGCCACTTGCGATCCTCGGAAGGGTTCGTAGTTCGCGAAGACTGTCTGTTGCTGCTTCGCGGTCAAAAATTCCGGTGGTCAGCGGGATCAGGATGGCATCGGCCGACATCGTGACTTTCATGAGGCTGAATCCGTGAAAGCCTCCGGGTGTGTCCAGAACGATATGTTTGACACCAGCAGGGGGGCGGGCGAAATTGTTTTCGTCGATAGACCAACCATGGATTTTCGGCAACTGCTGGCTGCGGAGACCCAGCCAGAAGCGTGAGGACTGCTGCCGATCAACGTCGCCCAGCATGACATCCTGACCCATCGAAGCTAAATAGGCTGCGATGTGAGCGGCAAGTGTGGATTTCCCCGAGCCACCTTTGCGATTGATGACTGCGATGACGGTCATGAAAGAGGGCTCCGTAGTCGAGCTGTGAACATTCTGGAAATTGGCGGCAGCCTGCCAGCAATCATAAAGTCTTATTGTAGAAGGGCGTTCAAACCCTGCAAGGCCGCAATTTCAGGATTTGCAAGCATGGCGGGCCTTTCAGGATGCGTTGTTCATCGTGTCTAGCGCCTTGCCGTGGCCAGACGAAGACCCGATTGCTGCGGTGGCGAAAATGTTGCGCCCTGTTCCGCCAAGGCCAAATGAATATGGAAAGTGATTGACAGGGTAGTTTTGTTTGCCTAGTTTGCTCCGTTCTTGCTGCTTATTTTGTAGGGTTTTTTCTTACCTAAAGAGTCGTGGCAGGAAGCAGGAATAGTCCGGAAGGCTTCAGCCTTCTGGCCAAAATAATAGCTAGGAGACAAAACTGATGAACCATAAACTGCTCGGCGGCTTGGCCGTCGCGTTGATGGCTGCCAATGTACAGGCCGCCTCTGACTATCCATCCGGTTACACCAAGTGTGCTCAGGTTGGTGGCACCTGCAGCATGACAGGGACCCACAAGGTCGCTCTTGGTAAATCCGGCAGCTTCGTATATGCCAATCTGACGGGCTCCTTCACCTGTCAGTTATCGCTTTTTCCGACAAATTCCTTTACTACTTCAGCCTGGTGCTCGGTTGGTCCGGTGGTGAGCAGTTCCTCTTCTTCTTCATCCAGTTCGAGTAGTTCCAGCAGCTCCAGTTCTTCTTCATCCTCCTCCAGCAGTTCTTCATCGAGCTCTTCGGGCGGGACTTCTTCTTCCAGCTCTTCTTCCGGTAGCGGCATTGATGCCAGGAGTCTCACCGGGAGCAGCACACCCTTGCAGAACGTCAATGGCAGCTACACCTATGGCGTGCGCAATTATCTTGCGCCGACTGTCATCAACAAGCTGCACGACCCTTCCAACTACAAGGCTGCGGGCGTGTTGCCGACCTGGCAGTTCGCTACGGTTGACCCGACGGGTGGCAAGCTGAGCTTCGAGCGCGCCACTGCGCCGCAAGATGGTTGGCATAGCTATTCCCGCAAGGGCAAGGTCATCGTGACCGGAGGCTCTGCGGCGGCAACGAATCGTGTCTACACCGTGTTTAATGGTCAGCAGTTGGTTGCGGCACTGGCAGAGGCAGGTCTGGAACCGAAGATTGTCCGCATCGTGGGTCATATCGACCTGCGCTGGAGCAACAACAACACGGTCTTCAAGGAATACACCGGTTATCTGGATCAGAAATTCGGTGGTTCGATCATGATTCCGTCCAATACCACGCTGGTCGGCATCAACGATGCGCAAGGCCGTACTGCGCGCATTACGGGGACATCGATCCTGATCGGCGGCGAGCTGGCCAACGGTGCCGTCGATGCTGAAACCGGCTACAAGGCCT
>JAGTRY010000115.1 GCA_018262235.1 Pseudomonadota bacterium | reverse complement strand
GCGCGCTACAAACCCATCGACACCAGCCCGCGCTTTCTCGCGGTGGATCTGGAGAAGCAACTGCTGCCGGGCTCTCTGGCGTATGCGGTCAATCATCTGTTTGATCATGACTTTGATCTCTCCGGCTTCGATGCGCGCTATTGCAATGATGCTGCGGGCGCTTGTGCCTATCCGCCGGGGATGATGCTGCTCAAGGTGATCCTGTGTGCCTACGCCGAAGGCGTGGTGAGCTCTCGTGGCATCAAGCGACAAGTGTCGCGAGCACATCAGCTTCATCGCCCTCTCGGGTGACACCGCCCCGAACTTCACCACGCTGCCACCGCATACGGTGCACTCTGAACAATCCGGCACGACTCGTAGGGTGTCAATGAGCGAAGCGAATTGCACCGTATGACCATGCGTGACGTCACCTCACCCAATCCGGCGCAATTCGCTTCGCCCATTGTTCCCTTCGGCGCCTTACGAATGCCAGCTTTCAGCATCTGGTGCGGCCGCCCGCTCTTGGCCAATTGTACGCATTCGACATTCATTGTGCAGCCATCAAAAAAACGAAAGACTGACTTGCCATGCCGCATTCGTATGCCAAGCCGCTGCGGGAGCCTTGAGCTGTGGTTCAGACTCAGATATCCACGGCCGGGCGGGTATCTTCCGGGCGGACATAATTCCAGCGTCCGACGTTGGCGGCGATGACGAGTGCAACCAGTCCCCCCAGGCTGACGATCATCAGTGGAAGCTGCCAGGCGTTGTCATAAGCGCCGAACATGGATGCCTTGAGGGCGCGGACGACCCAGGTCAGCGGCAGCCAGGGGCTGATCCCCATGAACAGTCCGCCGCTCAGTTCTATGGGCATGATGCCGTCGGAGGAGGAGAGCTGTACTGCCAGCAGGATCATCGCCAGTCCTTTGCCGGCATCCCCCAGCGCGCGCGTGAGGGCAAAGACGATGAACAGGAAGGACAGGGATGCAGCGATCAGGGTAAGGACAAAGGCGCCCGGGTTGGCGATCTGGATCTGCAGGACGATGCGTACGGCCAGTAACAGGAACAGCGCTTGCAAGAGCACGATGCAGCTTGGCAGCACCATCTTGCCGAGCAGTTTGGTCCAGCGCGGATAGGGGCGGGAGAACTCGGGCAGGGTCCGGACATGCAGCAGGAATGTGGCGATGCCCGCACCAAGCCAGAGGGCAGCGGGCAGGACGTTGGAGGCGAAACCGCTGCCGCTGTTCTGGACCGGGGCGTTGACTTCGATCAGCGGTTGGACCGAGTGGGCGAGCCCGGGCGGGCTGCCTTCAGGCTGCTGTACCGAGGCGGGCAGGGCGCGGGCGACCTGCTCGATGCCAAGTGCCAGTTGCCGGGCTCCATTGGAGACTTCGCGGGTGGCCTTGGAGAGCTTGGTCACGCCGGCAACCAGTTCCCCTGCACCATTGTTCAATTCGTCCAGCTGGCTATCCTGTGGCAGATGCGTGGTGGCTGTATGGATTCCGGTACCCAGGATCCGCATGCCGGTCGTGAGTGCGCCGACGCTTGCGCTGAGCTGTGTTGCGCCGTCGGCCAGTTTCCCCTGGGCGACACTGGCGGTATCGAGTCCGTGGTCCATTCTGGCAATGCCATCCGCAAGCTGACGGATGCCGTCGGTGACCATGCTGGGGGTGAAGAGACTGTCACGCGCTTGATTCTGGAATGTGGTGATGCCCGACAGCAATTGCTCGCTGCCGGTCTGTAGTTCGGAGAAGCCGTGCTGGAGTTCCTGATGTCCGAGGGCGAGCGCTTCTGCGCCAGTCCGCAGCCGGTGCAGTTCGGAATTGCTGGGGCGGCGGCTATCCATGGTTTTCAGGCCAGCCCCGAGTTGTTTGAATCCATCGGTCAGCTGTGTGACGGCCGGAGGCAACTGGGCGCTTTTGGTTGCCAGCTTGTGCGCGCCGGCAGCGGTGAGTTCGGCACCGTGGCTGAGCTGCTCGGCACCGCGGTTCAAGTCTTGAATGCCTGTGCGCAAGGCGTCTACGCTGCGCTGCGATCCCATTGCCGTGGTGAAGACCATTGCCCAGCGTTGTTCGTTCAGGCGTTCGTTGATCTGGTGCCCCAGTGTTTCCGCAAAATGTTTGGCCAGCGTAGCGCTTTCGTAGTTGTTGCCCTCGGAGGCGTAAACGACGGGTTTTCCGGCACCGGCCTGGGCTCCGGGAATCGCGTTGGCGCTGAAGTCTCGCGGAATGATCAGGGCGAAGGCGAGTTTGCCCTGGCGCACCATCAGGCGGGCCTGTTGTTCATCGGCGAAGTCGCGGAAACCGAAGCGGGGGTCGGCCTTGAGTGTTGCAACCACTTCGTTGCCGACATTGAATACGCGTGCGCGGTACATCAAGCCTTGATCCAGATTGACGAGGGCAACGCCCAGAGCACCGGTCTTTGCCGCCGGATCCCATACGCTGGCCAGGTAAATCACTGCGTACATCGCGGGGATCAGGACAACCGCAATGGCCGCCAGGATCAGCTTCGGATAGTGCGCGAAGAAGCGTACTTCGATTTGGGTGATGGAGAGCGCTTGGCGGAACAGAGTCATGAGGACGGTATTTTCCGGCGGGTAGGATTCCCAGACGTCATTGTCAGGGAAGGGCTTCTGGCATTACGTCTTTTTCTGGTAACTCTGAAGGAACTCCTGGTCCGCGTGTGATGATTTTCATGTCATCGAGGTTTTTTCACCACTCGCACCTGCATCGGCGCCTTCTCGCCGGATTATTACCAAAAAAAGCCCCGCTCGGTTGTCCGGCGGGGCTTGTCGTGAGAAGTCGCGTTCAGTGTTTGGGCAACTTGGGCAGGATCAGGTTCAGTGCGATTGCAACAACACCGCACAGGCTCACGCCCTGCAGTACGAAGCTGCCGATCTCCACGCTGAAAGCGCCGATGCCCAACACCAGCACGGTCGAGACGATCACCAGATTACGCGGCTGTTCCAGATCGGTGCGATCGGAGACCATCGTCTTCAGGCCGATGGCGGCGATCGAGCCGAACAGCAGGATCATGATGCCGCCCATGACGGGAGCCGGTATCGATTGCAGCACGGCATTGAACTTGCCGACGAAGGCCATTGCAACGGCAAAGACGGCTGCCCAGGTCATGATCACCGGGTTGAAGTTGCGGGTCAGGGTCAATGCGCCAGTGACTTCGGCATAGGTGGTGATCGGGGGGCCACCGACCAGGCCGGCAAACAATACGCCGAGTCCATCACCCGCCAGCGTACGGTGCAGGCCGGGTTTGACGGTGTAATCCGTGCCCGTGATGCCACCCACGGCAATCACATTGCCGACGTGTTCGATGGCGGGCGCGAGAGCGACCGGCAGCATGAAGAGGATTGCCGAAAGGTTGAATTCCGGTGCAACGAAGTTCGGCAGCGCAAACCACGGTGCTGCAGCGATCTTGCTGAAGTCCACATAGCCCAAGAAGGCAGCCAGCGCGTAACCTACGCCAACGCCGATCAGAATCGGGATGAGCTTGAGGAAGCGATGCGCGAAGATCGATACGACAATGGTGGTCCCCAGCGATACGGCGGCGAGCAACAGCGAAGGACCATAACCGATGTTGGTACCAGCCTTGCCCATTGCCATATTGACGGCGACACCCGCGAGCGACAGACCGATCACCATGATGATCGGGCCGATCACGACCGGCGGCATGAACTTGTGCACGATCTGTGCGCCATGGCGGGCGATCAAGCCGGCGAAGATGAAGTACATCACGCTGACACAGGCAAGTGCGCCCATCGTTGCCGGCATTCCCCAATGTGCTGTGGCATAGATGATCGGTGCGATGAAAGCAAAGGACGAACCCAGGAAGATGGGCACCTGGCGACCGGTTACCAGTTGGAACAGCAAGGTACCGACCCCGGCCCCCAGCAGTGCCATACTGGGATTCAGACCGGTCAGCAGCGGGACCAGGACCAGTGCGCCAAAGGCAACAAACAGGATCTGTGCGCCAGAAATGGCCTGACGCCAGACCGGGCCGGATGATGTCGTGGCCTGGATGGGAACTTCTTGCATGTGATGACTCCCCGAGTGCAGCGGTCGGGCCGCTGGTTAGTATGAAAATGGAACAATCTGGCAGGGCGATATGCTGTCTGGCTGACAGTCTTCGGACGAACGGCAGTTTATTGGAAAAACAATCACGTGCGGGCAAAATCTGCGCGCAGAAATAAGAAGTTTGCGCTCGCGCAGAATTAGAATTCGCCTATTACTTTCGTAATAACTTACAATCCGTGTAAGAAAAAATCCTACAAACATGGAGACAACGTTTCATGGCAATTACCGGCGATCAGCGCTTGCTCAAGCGCATCAATCGCATGGCGTTGGTCCGGTTGGTGCGTAGCCAGCCCGGACTCTCACGCGCGGAACTCTCGGTTTTAACCGGACTGACCAAATCCACGGTCAGTTTGTTGGTGCAGGAACTCATTGACGAAAGCTGGTTGCGCGAAGACCTGGTACTGGTGACGGGGGCGATCGGGCGCCGGCCTACGCCGCTACGGCTTGATGGGCGCCGTCTGGTCATGATTGGTGTTGAACTGGGGGTCGGCAACCTCTGTGTGGTCAGCATGAGCCTGGATGGCGAAGTGGTGGCGAGCGTGCAGCAATCGGTCTCAAGCCCGGAGCACGTTGATGAGGTACTGGAAACCCTTGCCGAACTGATAGCCCTTCAGGTCCAGGAACAGCGGGCTGCCGGCCGTGAGTTGCTGGGCATTGGTGTCGGGGTGCCTGGTGCCGTGATGGAGCTGACCGGTGTGCTGGCGGTGGCGCCGAATCTGGGATGGCGGGATGTTCCTTTGCGCGAAGCATTGCAGGCCGCCCTTGCGCGCAAGGGTGTGACCGATCTGGCTTTATTCGTGCAGAACGATGGTGACGTGGCGGCCTTGGGCGAAGTTGAATTTGCTTCGACGCCGGTAGCGGACCCTCTGCTGTATATCGGACTCGGGATCGGTGTGGGGTCAGGTCTGGTGGTGGGCGGGCGACTGCTGCTCGGTGGACGTGGTTTTGCCGGTGAAATCGGGCATATCCAGCAGCAAGCCGATGGACCGCTTTGTTCCTGCGGGCGGCATGGTTGCGCAGAAGCTTTCTTTGGATTGCAAGCCATGGCGAATCGCCTCGGATGCAGCATTGAAATGCTTGAAACCAGGGCGCATGCCGGTGAGGAAAGCGCACGGGCACTGCTGGCTGAGGCCGGTCGTCATCTCGGCGTCCTGATGCATAACCTGTGGACAACGCTGGACCCGGCCGTGATTGTTCTGGGAGGGCCGGCTTGCCGGCTCGGAGATGCCTTTCTGGCGCCAGCCCGGGCATGTTTCGGGAAGCTGGCACACGCAGCGCATCTGGAAATCCCGCCAGTGGTTGAAGCACGTTTTGGAGACCTGGCGGTACCGGCCGGGGCGGCCGCACTGGTCTTGCACAAATTGCTGCTGCCGATCTGAGCGTGTTGTCTGTCGCCTGAGCTTTCAATGCAACATTGGCGGGCCGCCCTCTTGCGGCGGTGCCGCCTCTGTGCAGAGCATGACGACGTGGTGGCCGAGGAGTGTCACGCTGCCCGGCCGACGATCATCGCCGCTGAGGCTGTATTCGAACGCGAAACTGCGCTGCAGCTGCAAGCTTCCGTCTTCTGCGCGCACGATCCGGATACCGTTTTGTGCCACGGTGTCGTCGAGAAACTGAAGGTTTTCCCGTCGGCAGGCTTCACGCGCAGCGGCAATACCAATCTCCCGCGCTTTCAGTCCTGCCAGCCAGTACCACGTCACCAGTATCAGCAGGATCAGGGCAAACAGGGTTTCTGTCATGGCGAGATGACCTGTTGCTGGCGCTGGAAGGCGCGTATCCCCAGAATGATTCCGCCCACCAGCAGGACGATGCCCGTCAGCACTGGCAGGCTGGGCAGGCTGCTGCGCCACAGGAAGGCATACGCGAGCGCAGAGAGTGTTTCGAACACAATCAGCTGGCCTGCCAGCGTAGTGGGCAGCAGGCTGCTGGCCTGGTTCCATAGCAAGGTGCCCAGCCACGAGGCAAGCAGGCCGATGGTGAACATCAAGCCGAGATAGCTCAACGGTCGGGGCCCAAGCGGGAAGGCAAAGTTGCTGGTATGGGCCAGCCACAACCCTGATAACCCCATGCCGAAAAGCGATAAAGGTAACGTGGCCAGCCCTTGTGCGGTGGCCCAGGTGCTCGCAGACAGGGCGGGATGTTGCTTGAGCCAGCGGGCGTTGCGGATCGGATACCAGGTCCAGCATGCCAGGGCTGCAATGGCGAGCAGTACGCCTTGTGTGGTGGTCGAGCGTCTGATGGCCAGAGCACGTGTCTCTTCATGATTGACCAGGGCGATGCCGATCAGGATGACGGTGAGGGAAGGCAGCAGTTTGTGCCAGGGCAGCGGAGCACCACGGATGTTGGACACAATCGCGATGACGACGGGCAAGGTGCCGATGATGACGGTCGCCAGTGGCCCGCCTGCGAGCTGGATTGCTGCCGCAAGGCTCAGGTAATACAGAATGTTGCCGATGAAGGAGAGCTCAAAGGCGGATAGCCAGTCGCGCTTGTCCAGTAGAGTGAGACGCCGCCGGTCGCGCCAGGCCAGAGGCAGGCAGATCAGCCCGAAGGCGAGGTAACGGCCGAAGGCGAGCACCGCTGGCGGATAGTCCGAGAGGATGAGTGGTGCGACGAAGACGATGCCCCAAAGAAGGCCGGCACCGAGGGCACAGAGAATGCCCCGGAAGAGTGATTTGGACAACATGGCGAGAGTGTAACGACAAGTCCTTCTACCCGGCAGGCTTTCACTGCCGGCATGGAGCGGGCAAAGGTGGCAGCAAAACAACGGCCGATATCGCTAAAGGCAAAAAACGCAGTAGAGTGACGGCCGCTTTTCGACAGTTAGATGATTGAGCACCATGAGCGAATCCATCCCCTGCGGTACCAAGAGAGTTATTGACGGCGTAGAACGCGTCTATTACTACGGTTACTGGATCAAGACCTACAAAGCACCGGCGAGTACGCTGGATGCCAAGCGACGTCTGATCGAGGCGCTGACACGGCGTCTCTTCAATCACGTCGAGCATGGCATCAATATCCCGGGGCGCCGGCTGGGGGAGGCTCGTGCAGCGCATGATGCGGAAACGGATCCGGAACTCAAGCGGGTCAAAGGGGCGATGCTGGCGGGGGCCTTGTTCAATCGTGCGACGGATATCTTCACCAAACTGGTAGACCTGCAAGAGTTGGGTGTGGAGATCTCTTCGGATAACGCATTGATGCGCGAATGTGGTCGCTGTTTGCAGGAAGCCTTGCAACTGGGACGTTCCGTTCTGCATCGGAGTGGCGATGAAGGTATTGACGAATTGTGGGGCGAGCCGTTCAAGGCATTTTCGATCCCGGTCGAAGCCTTCTATGAAAGCCGCTACAACAAGATCGCCTTGGCCATGCGCGACATCGACACGGTGGCTGAGGCACTGACGCAAACCTTCAAAAACAACCCGATGTTTGCTGGGATCGAAGAACTGTCCCGCCAATATGCCGAGGCCGCCCTCATCAAGAGTGAAGTGCTGCGTACCGATGCGGATATCTTTGATGTCTGGGCGCGGTTTTCGGTGGCCGGTGAGCGCTTGCGCAACTATGCGCCGGTCGTACCGGAGGATGCTGATGAACTGCGTGTGCGCGAGGCGGCCCACGGTGTGCGCCTGATTCACCAAGCCCGTGGTTTGATCTCGGATGTGACCCGGGCACGGGTGTCAATGCCCAAGAGCTGTGCTGAATTTCTCGAGCGCTGTGAAGTCTTCAAGAAAACCTATGGGCATTGAGTGACGTGCTGTACAGCGCCTGAGACTGTCAGCCCAAGGACGCTTCTTCTGCCGAAGCTGGAGTTTCGCCTGGAAGCCTGACCGTAAACACGGCGCCACCCTCCGGATGGTTGCTGGCTTGAATGCTTCCGTCATGATCTCGAATGATGCGCCGGCTGATCGTGAGCCCCAATCCTGTTCCACCGACAGGCAGGCTCTGGGTACTTTGCTCGAAAGATTCGAAGATCCGTTCCAATTCTCCCGGCGGTATGCCTGGCCCTTCGTCGCGGACAGTAAAACCGATCATGGGGACGGAATGCTCATGGGGGGCGGTTTCACAGAAGCAGGCGATATGGATGCGCCCTCCCTGAGGGCTGAAGCGGATGGCATTCGACAGCAGATTGACGATGACTTGCGTGATGCGGATCCGGTCATATACGGCGCTGATGCGGGTTTGCTGATCATCGATCACGATGCTCAGATTCTTGGCTGCGAGGAGGGATGACATTTCCGCAACGGCTGTCTGGATGGTGTTCTGCAGGAAATGGCGTGTTTTGGTGTAGCTCATCTTGTCGGCTTCCATCCGCGACATGTCCAGCAGGTCATTGAGCAAGGCCAGCAAGCGTTTGCCTGAATTCTGGATGCGTTCGAAATAGCGGGTCAGGTCACCGAGTCCGGAAGCCGTGGCCTTTTGTAAGCCCATTTCGGAAAAAGACAGAATTGCGTGCATCGGCGTACGCAATTCATGTGACATGTTGGTCAGGAAGATGCTTTTTGCATGATTGGCGGTCTCGGCGATTTCTTTGGCTTCAAGCAAGGAGCGCTCGATTTCTTTCTGATGGGAGATGTCCGCCAGGAAGGCAAAGACATGCTCAAGCACGCCGTGCTCTCCCTTGATGACGCCACAGCTGACCAGGAAAGGATGGTGCTGCCCCTCTTTGACAGGAAGCTCAACTTCGATCTGCACAGGAAGTGCGGGGTCTCCGACTTTGTCCGGGAAGATCTTTTCAGCCAGAACATCGCCCCAGATGGCTTCGGGGGTTTGGCCGATGAGGACTGAGCGATTCAAGCCGAGCTGACGGCACAAGGACTGGTTGACGTCTACGAAGCGGCGCTTGTTGTCGATCAGGGCGAAGCCATCTGCCGTCATGTCGATCACCGAGCGTTTGAGCTGCTCGGATTGGCGCAAGGCCAGTGCAGCAGCCCGTTGGGCGCTGACGTCTTCAATGATGAAAATGACTCCGCGTTCAGGATCTTCTGGTTGCATGGCCCGGGCGAAGAGCATGGCCCAGAACAAGGATCCATCGCTGCGACGCAGCTCGGCTTCGCCGCGATAGGTGCCACCCAGGGAAATCCGGCTCTGGATGGCGCTGCGTACGGTGTTGTAACTGGCGATCGAAGCGTGGATCAGGCTTTCCGGAAGACCGTCAATGCTGTTCATGCTGTAGCCAAACAAGGCTTCGAACGCTGGATTGACGAGCTGCATGTGATCTTCGACGCTGAGAACAATGGCCAGTGGATTGGCATCAAGCATGGTGCGGATTTCAACCGTGCGTTCAGCGACCAGATCCTGCAGATGATCACGGTGGCGACGAAGCTCCTGTTGTACCAGATGACGTTCCGTGATGTCGCGGGCGGTTACGCAAAGGAACTGTTGCTGTTCGTTCGCAATCAGCGAGAGCGTCAGCTCCAGTGGAATCTGGCGGCCGTCCTTGCTGTGAAGAATGCTTTCGAGGTTCTGCCGGCGATGGGCTTGAAGCTCTTTGAAGAGCCTGACCCAGCGCAGCTCTCCATTGCCGATCAGATCGGAGAAGTTCAGGGTGAGCAACTCGGGCTGTGTGTGCTGGCTCAGTTCGGCCAGGCGTCTGTTGGCATAGCGTATGCGGCCGTTCTGATCGCACCACAAGATCATGTCCGGCGATTCATCCACCGCGAACTGGGTCAGATGCAGACGCGACTCGGAATCTTCCACACGATGGATCTGACGCAGCAGAAGGTAGAGCATGCTGGTCATGATGATCAGGATCAGGGTGGCAGAGCCCATACGGACGCGCGTGTCCTGCGTGTATTTTGCAAGGACATGATTGCCGTCGGTGATGATGCGAACGACGATGGGCATGTTGTTGCTGGCAAGCTGGGCTACGAACTGTTTGCCGCCATCACGTTTCTTCTGCAGGAAGGTGGTGCGGCTGGTTTGCAGGCGTTCAAAGCTTTCAGGGTCGATGTCCTGCAGATTTGTACCGAGCAGTGTGATGTCCAGCGGATAGTTGAGCAGCAAGACGCCATCACTGCGCATCAACTGGATGT
>JAGTRY010000025.1 GCA_018262235.1 Pseudomonadota bacterium | reverse complement strand
GCAACCTCTGGCGCGATGGGCCCATGCAGCCTTGAAATCCCTACGCTTCGCCCGCATCTGGAACAAGCGGCGTAGCATCCGTTATACGTCCCGCTTTTTCCTTCGAGAATTCCCATGTCCCTGCACGCCCTCCTGTTTGTATTGAGCATCCACGCACTGGCCCTGATTTCGCCGGGGCCGGATTTTGCGGTCGTTACCCGTCTTTCCATCGTGTCGGGACGGCGTACCGGTTTGTGGGCTGCCGCTGGCGTGGCGGCGGCGATTGGCGTGTATGTGTTGATCTGTGCCCTGGGCCTGTCGCTGGTCCTGGCCGCGCTGCCGGGCGTCTCCAAGTTGCTCTCGGTGGTTGGCGCGCTCTATCTGGGCTGGCTGGGGATCCAGTGCCTGCGCTCGAACGGCCAGTTGCCGGAGGCGCAGACCCGGCAGGCGGGCAGCCGGGCCTTTGTAACCGGTTTCCTGACCAACCTGTTGAACCCCAAGGCGATGCTGTATTTCGGCTCCATTTTGTCGCAGGTGCTGACGCCCGATCTGGGACACGGCGAAACCGCTCTGCTGTGGGGGCTGCTGGTCAGTGAGTCCCTGCTCTGGTTCGGGCTGGTGGCGTGCCTGTTCTCCTCGCGCCAGGTGCTCAACTGGCTGCGTCAGCGCATGGTCTGGTTCGAGCGCTTCATTGGTGTGGTGCTTTTGGGCTTGGCCGCAAAGGTGGCAGGCTCCGCGCTACGCTAAGAGCAGGGGAGCGCTGCGGAAGCCTGGTCCACCCGGTTTGCCCGAATCCCGTTCCGACCCACGCGGCTGGCGCATTGTTAAACTGCACGCCCTGCATCTGCTTTGTCTTCTCCCATGCACATCGTGAATTTCACTCCGTGGAGCGCGCTCGTCGGCGGCGCTTTGATCGGTCTGGCGGCGGCCTTGCTGGCCTTGTGCCTGGGCCGTGTGGCAGGAATCAGCGGGATTGCCGGGCGCCTGTTCGAGCGCGGCACACCGGATCGTAGCTGGCGCGTGGCTTTCCTGCTGGGCTTGTGCGCCGCGCCCTGGTTGCTGGCCGCCCTGGGCTTCGCGTTCGAACACCCTAGCAGCACCTCGCCCGGGCTTCTGCTCGGCGCCGGTGTGCTGGTGGGCCTGGGCACCCGGCTGGCGAATGGCTGCACCAGCGGCCACGGGGTGTGCGGCCTGGCGCGGCTGTCCGGGCGTTCGCTGATCGCAGTGCTGAGTTTCATGAGCGCCGGATTCGTCACGGTGTGGCTGCTACGCCATGTTGTGGGAGCCTGAGTGATGAAGCGCTGGATGGAATACGCAATCGCTGCGCTGTGCGGCCTGATCTTCGGGCTGGGCCTGATCGTGGCCGGCATGACCAACCCGGCCAAGGTTCAGGGCTTTCTGGATCTGGCCGGTGACTGGGATCCTTCGCTGGCGTTCGTGATGGCCGGCGCCATCGCCGTGGCGATCCTGCCCTTCCAGTCCTTGCGCCGTCGTACGCAAAGCCTGTGCGGCACGCCGCTGCATCTGCCTGGCCAGACGAAAGCAGGCAAGACGCGTCTGATCATCGGCAGCCTGCTCTTCGGCACAGGCTGGGGCATCGCCGGTTTTTGCCCCGGCCCGGCGCTGGTCGGACTGGCCAGTGCCTGGCTACCGGCCCTGCTGTTCTGCGCCGGCATGTTCGCAGGCTTCGCGCTGAGCGGCCGCAACACGCCAGCGGCCACAAGCGACGACGCGTAGGGCGCTTGATGTCACTTCCACCGCCCGGCTGGCTCAGCATTCCCGCCAGCTTCCTGCAGGAATCCGGCCAGATCTGGCTGCGCGAGCCGGAAGGCAAGAACCGCCAGTTGCTGGTCAAACAGCTCATGGATGGCATCTATCCGCATCCTTTTGTCATCGACGACGGCAAGGTGCGGCGCCTGCATTTCAGTCTGAAGCTGGTGCAGAGCGAGATGCGGCTGGACGCACCGGATGAGCTGGCGGTGTTCTATACCCGGGCGATGATGGGCTTCCTGCTGTTCCATCCGATCCCGAAACATGTCGTCATCATCGGGCTGGGCGGCGGCTCGCTGACCAAGTATTGCCACCGCAATCTGGCGCGCAGCCGGGTGACCAGCGTAGAGCTGATGGAGGGCGTGATCGCCTGCCGCGACTGGTTCCTGATTCCGCCGGATGACGAACGCCTGAAGATCGTGCAGGCGGATGCTGCGGACTACTTCGCCGGCGAGCCGGACGGGGCGGATGCGATCCTGCTCGATGCTTACGATGAGGAAGGCGTGGCACCGCAGCTGTGCACGCTGGTGTTCTACGCCAATCTGCGCGGGCACCTGAAGCCACGTGGCGTGCTGGTGGCAAACATCTCGGGCCACAGCCTGACCGCCGAAACGCATATCGACCTGATCCGCAAGGCCTTCGACGGACGTCTGGTAGTGATCGATGTGGTCAGCGACGGCAACCGCATCGTATATGCCTTCAATGACCCGGGCTTCCCGCCGGACTGGCAACGCCTGGGCCGCACCGCGCGCGAGCTGGAAGCCAAGCACCCCTTTGAATTCGCCAAGTTGCTGCGCGACATGGAGCGCAGCGCCCAGCGCGAGAAACGCAAGGCGCGGCGCTGATCATCCGGGATTTCAGGGGTTCAGAAAGCCCTTGGTCTTCAGCCAGAGTGAAAACAGGTCCGGCCAGATGCGAACCGAAGGGGCCGCATCGGTTTTCAATGCAAAACCATGACCACCACGTGCGGCAACATGCAGTTCGGGAGGATTCCCTGCTTGTGCCAGCGCCTGCCAGAACCTTACGGCATTGGGCGCCAACCCGTCATCCGCGGCAATGATCATGAAGGTGGGAGGCGTTTTGACCCGGGGCACTTCATTGGTCGCGTATTCTGAAAATGCAGCCCGGTTTTCGCTCTGTCCAGCGCTGCCGCGAGCCGCGTTGAAACCGACCGCGGGGTAGATCAGTGCCATGAAATCGGGACGGGAGCTGAGCTGGTCCACGGCATCCATGGGCGGATAGCTGACCGTCTCGAATGCCGTACCGGTCGCAGCGGCAAGATGGCCGCCGGCGGAAAATCCCATGATGCCGACCTTGTCCGGATTCAGTTGCCATGCCGCACTGCGCTGGCGAACCAGGCGGATCGCCCGCTGACCATCCTGCAGGATGACATGGCGACCTTCGGCATGGCCTTCGTTGGGCAGGCGATGTTCAAGAACGAACGCGGTAATTCCCAGGGTATTGAGCCAGCGCGCGATGTCCGCCCCCTCCTTGGCGGCAACCAATTTGAGATAGCTGCCGCCGGGAACCACGATGATGCTGGTGCCATTGGGCTTTTCCGGTACGAACGCAATCAGTGAGGGATTGAGGATCCCGGCGATGTTGTTGTGCAGCTCTCCCCCGACCGGCGCACTGGCGGTAACCCCGGGAGGCAGTTGTTTTGCAGAGCCAGGCGGCAGATTGCGGTTCCACAAGGAAATTTCGTCGCCGGTTTGCAGCGCAGCGGCCATTGCCGTAGACAAGGCGCAGGCAAGCAGCGCTGCGACAAGCCATTTGAGGACATGCATGATGATTCTCCGTTTCAGGTAAAGATGTCATGACGGGAGAACACACCATCCCAGATCAGCCCGTGCCGGATTTGATCGGGATTAGCATTTTATGGGCAGCGGGCTGAAAGACCTGGCCTGCACGGTCTGGTGCAAACGGGCGACAGGAATGTACAGGGCGATGCGGCGTTCCTGGGGTGCGCGAAAATCGCGGATATGCAGATCGCGTTCAATCATGCGGCCTTCCACACATTGGCAGCCCAGTTCAGCGCGGACACGCTCCGGCAGCCCATCCAGACACGCCTCGCGTTGCGCCGGCGCAAGGCGGGCAACGGCATAGAGGCCCCCCGGCAGGGTGACTGATTCGGCTTCGCAAAGCGGCATGCTGCTGTCCAGCGCCGGCAAGAAATGGCTGAGCTGGACGTACTGGTGGTCTGACTCGCAAAAGGGGTGGTCCCGGTCATTCAGTCGCCAACCGCGCCAGCCTTTGCGCCCCGTCCGCAGGTATTGCCATGCCAAACGGGCTTTGAAGTAGCCGTTGTCGGCATAGTTGCCGGCATAGGGCATCTGCCATACCTTCAAGGCCGGCATGAATTCAAGATGGAGCGGAACCGTCTCCGTCAGACTCGGCATGCCGGTCGGGACATCGGTTGGAGCGATGCCGAACTGACGCCTGAACGCATGCGAAAAGGCGGCACTGGAGCCATATCCGGCGTCAAACCCGATATCGGTCAGGGTCCTGTACCGGTTCTCGCGGATGCGCTCCCAGGCTTGCTGCAAACGCAGGCGACGGATTGTCTTCATCGGTGTTTCACCCACCCGGTGCTGGTACAGCCGCAGCAGATGGGCAACCGAGAGATGGGTGAAATCTGCCAGATCCTCCAGACACAGGTCGTTATCCAGATGCTGGCCGATGAAATCCATCAAACCACGCATCCGGTACGCCTGCCGCCGGAATGTTTCAAAGCTCAGGTTCATGGGCTACCCCGCCAGCACCGAGATCGGAAAATCCGGCAAACCCTGACGACTACAACAAAAGTCATGGTTTACCCCTAGCTGAGTATAACCATTTTCAGAAAGCGGGTAAGTACTTTGCCACGCACGGGCACGTCAGGCGCCTGCGAATCCCAAGGACGGGTTCGCCGCATCCGCGCACCGGGTACAGCAGCAATCACCCGCCGCGCACGTGCCCCCAGGCCACCTTGCGCAAGCCGAAAGTCAGGCCGATGGCGGCCAGGAACAGGCCTGTGACCAGGCCGCTCCAGAATCCGTATACGCCAAGCGGCCCGCTCCCCGCAACGCCGTAGTAGCCGAGAACCGTACCCAGCGGCAAACCGACGCCCCAGAACGCGACAAACATCACGAGCATCGGCCAGAGTGTCATCTTGTAACCCCGCAAGGCGCCGACGGCGATGACCTGGGTGGCGTCCACCAGTTGCCAGAGCGCGGCAAACAGGATCAGCCGCGAGGCGATCCCGCGCACGCCTTCATCCGTGCTGAAACCTGCCACGATGGCATCACGCCCGAGCAGGATGGCCGGAATCGCGAGACACGCGATGATCAGCCCGAGCAGGATGCTGGTCCACGCCGCAAAGCGCGCCCTGCGGGGCTCGCCTGAACCGAGATGCTGGCTGACCCGGATCGTGGTTGACGCAGCAAGCCCCATCGGCAGCATGAAAAGCAGCGAGGCGACGTTGAGCGCAATCTGGTGGGCCGCGATCTGTTCGGCACCGAAGCGGCCGATGAAGACCGCCACGCTGGTAAACGCGCCCACTTCGGCAAGTGCCGCGCCCCCCATCGGCAGGCCGATGCGCAGCAGACTCCGCTGCGTGAGCCACTGTGGACGCTGCCAGTCACGCCAGATGTAGCACGCGCGATAGTCCGGCGAAACGATGGTCCACACCGCCATGGCCGCCAGCGAGATCCACATGCCGATGGCACTGGCCCAGCCACAACCGGCGCCGCCCAGTGCGGGCAGGCCCCAGTGACCCCAGATCAGCAGCCAGTTGAACAGCGCATTGAAGCCCAGCGCAGCAAAGGCCAGATACATCATCGGCTTGGGCCGGTTGATGCTGGCCGAGTAAAACGCCAGGGCCCGGAACAGCAATGCCGCGGGCATGCCGAACATGGCCCCCCAGAGGAACAGCATGGTTTTGTCTGCCAGCGCAGGCGTGATCTGCGCCCAGTGCAGGATCGGGCGTACCAAGGGCAGCAGCGCAAGCGACAGCACACTCAGGACCAGCGCCAGCCAGATCGCATTCTGCGTGTCATGCACGATGGCCCGATTGTCTCCCGCGCCATGGTGATGGGCCACCATCGGGCTGAGCGCCTGCACCACGCTCATCAGGGTGAGGAATATCGGGAACCAGAACGCGACACCGAGTGCCACGGCGGCTTGCTCGGTGGCACCGGCGTGACCGGACATCAGGGTGTCGATGACCCCCAGCAGCGAATAAGCCAGCTGCGACAGGATGATCGGAATCGACAGTGACGACAGTGCCTTGCTTTCAGCAAGGAAGAGAGGGAATCGGGACATGGGAGAGGGTTTGACCAACCGCGCGCGGCTACGCATTGTACCCGCACCACGCCTGCCGGTCCTCCCGAACAGCCTTCTTGCGCCCACCGCGGGGCAAGGGTTCAGGTGCGCACGGCCGGATCTGCCACCATCGCAGGCAGATATTTTTCGGAGAATTCAGCCGGCAGGCGACGGGGACGGCTGGTGCTCATCTCGATGCATATCAGACTCCAACGCCCGCGCATGACCGTTGCCCGGTCCTGCACCCGGATCAACTGGAACCTGCGCTCGAAGCTGAGTTTCCGGTCGCTGAAGGTGAGCCAGGTCCCGAGCACCAGCGCCTCCCCCAGAAAACTCGGCAGCAGATAGTCATATTCCCCGCGATGGATGGCCAGCCCCCGGTCCAGGCGCTTCCAGTCCTCCAGAGAGAGCCCCAGCGCCTCGGAATGTGCCCAGCCGATGCTCTCGCACCAGCGGACATACACAGCATTGTTGGTGTGACGCAGCCCATCGATATCCGTGTCGCCAGGCGTGAGCGTCAGCGTGAAGGGGTTCGGAAAGTCCCAGTCCAGTTCAAGCATCGGCGCGCGTCATTCCAGCACGGCAAATGCGGCATCTGCGGCCGCTATCGTCGCCGCGATATCTGCCTCGCTGTGCGCGGCCGACATGAAGCCGGCTTCGAATGCCGAGGGCGCCAGATAATGGCCAGCGTCCAGCATCAGGTGGAAGAAGCGCTTGAAACGCTCGACATCGGCCTGCATCACCTCGGCAAAACTCTGCGGTGGCTGCGCGGAGAAATAGAGACCGAACATCGCACCGACGGCTTGCGCCGAGAAAGCGACGCCGTGCTTGGCGGCTGCGGCCGTCATGCCATCGGCAAATGCATGGGTGCGCGCATTCAATCCAACGTAGAAACCGGGCCGGGAAATCAGCCTGAGGGTGGCAAGCCCCGCCGCCACCGCCACCGGACTGCCCGACAAGGTGCCGGCCTGATACACCGTGCCCAGCGGCGCGATCTTTTCCATGATCTCGCGCTTGCCGCCGAAGGCGCCGACCGGCATCCCGCCACCGATGATCTTGCCCAGCGTGGTGAGATCCGGCGTGATCTTGTACAGCCCCTGCACACCTTGCAGACCGACGCGAAAACCGGTCATCACTTCGTCGAAGATCAGCACGGCGCCGTGCTCGGTGCACAGCGCACGCAGACGATCCATGTAGGCCTGCGAGGGCCGCACCAGATTCATGTTGCCGGCCACCGGCTCGATGATCACGCAGGCAATCTCGTGCCCGCGCGTGGCGAAACACTCTTCCAGTGCAGGGATGCTGTTGTAGTCCAGCACAAGGGTGTGCTTGGCAAAATCCGCCGGCACCCCCCCCGAAGACGGATTACCGAAGGTCAGCAGACCCGAGCCGGCTTTCACCAGCAGACTGTCGGCATGGCCGTGGTAACAGCCCTCAAACTTGACGATGGCATCGCGGCCGGTGAAGCCACGGGCCAGGCGGATTGCACTCATCGTCGCCTCGGTGCCGGAGGAAACCAGGCGGACCATCTCGATACTCGGCAGCAGCCGGCACAGCAGCTCAGCCATTTCGACCTCACCCTCGGTCGGCGCACCGAAGCTCAAACCATCCGCCGCCGCGCGCTGCACGGCTTCGATGACTTCAGGGTGGGCATGGCCAAGAATCGCCGGCCCCCAGGAACCGATGTAGTCGACGTACTGCTTGCCATCGGCGTCCCACACATACGCCCCCTGGGCACGCGCAATGAAGGGCGGCGTCCCGCCGACCGAACGGAAGGCACGGACCGGGGAATTCACGCCACCGGGGATGGCGCGCTGGGCGCGTTCGAAAAGTTCAGCGTTCTTTGACATGATTGGCAATCCAGAAATATAGGCGCCCGGCGAGCCCGTGCGTCATGGGTATAGCGCCGCGATCTTTGCAGCCTGCGCCTGCGGGTCGGTCGCCTGATAGACGTCGGTGATCACTGCGACCCAATCGGCACCGGCTTCGATCAAGAGCGCGGCATTGTCGGCCGTGATGCCGCCGATGCAGGCCACCGGAACGTTGTTGAACGCCTGTTTGGCCCGGCGGATCAGTCCGATGGGCGCGGAAGGCGCTTCGGGTTTGGTCGGCGAGGCATACATCGCACCGAAGGCGACATAGTCGGCACCGCCCGAAACCGCGGCACGCGCACGTTCGAAATCGCCATAGCATGAAACCCCCACCTGCAAGGGTCTGCCCGCTGCGGCTTTGATAAGCGTGATGTCACCGTCGTCACGGCCGATATGCAGCCCTTCCGCATCAACCGCCAGCGCGAGTTGCAGATCGTCATTGATGATCAGGCTGATCCCCAGTTCGCGGGTCAGCGCACGCAAAGCCCGGGCCTGAGCCAGCCGGAGCACGGGCGGAGCAGTCTTGTGGCGGTATTGCAGCACCGTGGCACCGCCAAGAATGGCTGCACGACTGACCTGCAGCAGACGTGCACTGTCGTTCCAGTCTGGCGTGACCAGATACAAACCGCGCTTCATTCTTCGCTCTGGATGCAGAAACGGTTGGGTATGCTCTGGCCCATGCCCAGACGCCAGCTCTGGGCGAGACTGTGCCAGGTGTATTCCTGGGCGGCATGGGCTGCGGCACTCAGCTCCATGTCCTGGGCAAGCAGCGCAGCCAGAGCGGCCGAGAGCGTATCGCCCGCACCATGCCAGGCACCGGGCAGGCGTTCCCAGGCATCGGTACGCAACACCCCGGTACTGCTGTAAAGGGTATTGATGACCTGGGGCGTCTGTTCGTGCGCGCCGGTCAGCAACACATGTCTGGCGCCCATCTCGATGAGGCTGCGGGCGCATTCGGCGCTGCTGATTTCATCGACGCCCTCTTCTTCCGCATCGTCGTCATTGACAGCCAGCCGGCGTGCATCGGCCGCGCTGATGACGACCACGGTGGCCAGCGGGATGAGCAATTCACAGATGCTGCCAATCATCTCTTCGTCTGCCAGGGGATCGTTGCTGGGCCGCAATTCGGCATCGAACACGACCGGAATGTCCGGATAGTCCGCCAGCACATCGGCAATTTCGGCAACGTTTTCGACGCTGACAATTTGCCCAATCTTGAAGGATTGCACTGGCATGTCCTCAAGCAGCGCACGGGCCTGATCGGCAACCCAATCGCCATCGGTCGCCGAAATCCCTTCGATTCGCGAGGTGTCCTGTACGGCAAAGCCGGTAATCACGGACAATGGGTGTGCGCCAAAAGCCGCAATGGTCAGCACATCGCCCTGCAAGCCACCACCACCGGTGGGATCGGCCGCAGCAAAGGTGAGAACGACAGGCGGATTGGTGGAACCGGGCATGTTGAGATGAACAGAAGATGAAAAGGTTGGCGCAGTCGTGCGGGGGCAGTTCGAGTTTAACCGATTAGCCCCTGCCCCGGCTGTTGCGGGACGACCACAAACCGGGTACAGATAACGCAGGAAGGGAACGGCAAATTGCCATCGGCAGCCTTGCAGGCTTGCAAGTTTGGTATATTTGCCCTACAAACGTGCAGCGTAAGCTTCCGAACGGTTCGGGTTTTCCGCAGGATGCACTGAATGCGTGGTGCCGGGAAAAATCGTCAAAGTTTGTTCTGAATCGGGTATTGGTCACAGCCAGATCCGGTACGCTGCATGAATAATTGCCATGTTGCCATTGTCAAATGAGCGCTTGGCTTGAGAGGAGTTGCACGTTGGCAGACAGAGCTGATGCTTCCGGCACCAGGGTTATGGTGATTGACGACAGCAACACCATCCGCCGCAGCGCGGAGATCTTTCTGGCCCAAGCCGGTTATCAAGTGTTGCTGGCAGAGGATGGATTTGATGCGTTGTCCAAGATCGCTGATCACCATCCGGATTTGATTTTTGTCGACATCATGATGCCGCGCCTGGATGGCTATCAGACCTGTGCGCTGATCAAGAAAAACCCGAAATTCGCCGCAACGCCGGTAATCATGCTGTCCTCCAAGGATGGTTTGTTTGACCGGGCGCGTGGCCGCATGGTCGGTTCCGATGAATACCTGACCAAACCCTTCACGAAAGACAGTTTGCTCAAAGCCGTGTCCATCCACATGGCGGCGCGCGAACAACGCTGACATATCCACTGTTTGAGGTCCCAGCATGGCAATCAAGAAAATCCTGGTCGTAGATGACTCCCCCACCGAACGCTTCGCGTTGATCGAGTACCTGTCCAAGCAGGGTTTCTCGGTTGTCACCGCCGACAATGGTGAAGAAGGCGTGATCAAGGCCAAGGCCGAGATTCCCGATCTGATCCTGATGGATGTGGTGATGCCGGGCATCAATGGTTACCAGGCGACGCGCACAATCTCGCGCGAAGAAACCACCCGCCATATCCCGATCATCATGACGACCAGCAAGGATGCTGAAACCGACAAGATCTGGGGCATGCGACAAGGTGCTTTCGATTACATGACCAAGCCGCTCGACATGGAAGAGCTGCTGCGCAAAATCCAGGCGATCGGTTGATCGCCCACAAGGGAGTCTGTTGAATGGCCAAGCGCATCAGTCTGCGGGAGTTTCAACAGGATCTGACCAAGCGGCTGGCGGAGATGAGTACCTCCAACCGCCGTTCAGCCCTGCTGGCGGTCACGGCCGGCTCGGAAAACTGGCTGGTCGAACTTTCCGATGCCGGTGAAATCATCGCCGCGCCCAGTCTTTCCGAAGTCCCGCTGACCCGCAACTGGTTTCGCGGGCTGGCCAACGTGCGGGGCAACCTGTTCAGTGTGGTAGATCTGGCCGCCTTCTGCGGCGAAACCCCGCCGCCCCTGACCAATGACTCGCGCATGATGCTGATCGGCGCCAAGCACGGTCTGCATACGGCGCTGCTGGTCTCCCGTGCCCTGGGCCTGCGCAATCCCGATGACTTTGATGTCGATGAGAGCTTCACCGATACACGCCCGTGGATCGGAGCAGCTTTGCGCGACAACCAGAACCGCTTGTGGAAACGCCTGATCGTGCGCCCGCTGCTGGCCGATCCGCGCTTCCTCGACGCCAGTGCGGACCTGCGCTGACATGAACAAGAGCCTGTCACATCCATCCTGTCTTTTGTACGCTTGCTGCACCCAAAATAACGATACCCAACGCCCGTACCATATCGGAGCACTCGCATGGCACTGAAACTTCCTGGCTTCCTCAAGCGCTTCAAGGTCACCCCGGCCACCTCTGACAGCACGGTCATGGACAGCCGCGCGACCATGATCGATGCTTCCGCATCCGGATCAATCCCGTCGATCCGCCGCAAACTGTGGCTGATCGGGGGAAAGTCACTGAACGAGCAGATGCGCATGCTTGGTCTGCTCTTCGGCCTGGCACTGGTCATCACGGTGATATTGACCGCCCTGCAGATCCGTTCCGCATCGCAAGGCACCGCCTTCGTTTCGGCGGCTGGACAGATGGCGACGCTATCGCAGAGTCTGGCCAAAGCCTCTCAACAGGCGGTGACGACAGGCCGTACCGGCTTCTCGGAACTCAAGGACAGCCGCAACGCTTTCGCCGAGCTGCTGCAGACGATCACTGTCGGGGGCGAAATCAATGGCATCAACGTTCCCGGTACGCCCGGTTCAGCCAAACCGCAACTGGATGAAGTCACGCAAGACTGGAACAAGATCCTGAAAGAAGCGGATGCCGTCGTCCAGCAACAGCAACAGATCAACCGCCTCGGCAAGGCCGTGGCCAATATCAACAACAACAATGCCCAGTTGCTCGACTTTGCCGAGCAGGTAGCGCGCGCCAAGCTGGAAGGCCATGGCTCGTCGCGGGATATCGAAACCGCCAATCAGATCGTGATGCTCTCGCAGCGCATGGCCAAAAATGCCAATGCCCTGCTGGCCGCCGAATCGGTCGACCCGGAAGTGATCTTCCTGCTCGGGCGCGATTCCAATTCCTTCGACGATCTGCTCGAACAGCTGACGCAGAGCACAACCGATGCAGCAACCACCCAGAAGCTTGAAAGCCTCAAGCTTTTCGGTTCCCACCACCAGATTGCGGTCGGCGGGATTCTCGCCAACGTGCAGCCGCTGCTGACCGCCAAGCGCGCCGGCATCACCGTGTTCCAGGAATCCGGCAAGCTGCTGGAAGCCATCAATGATCTGTCTGCGGCCTACAACAAGGCCTACACGGGGATCAACCTGTACATGATCGGGATCGTGATTTTCGGTCTGATCGCCCTGTTCCTGCTGGCCGGTCTGGTGTGGGTGTACAACAATGACCTGGCGTCACGCCGTGATGAAGCGGATCGCCAGCGTCTGGCGGCTGAAGCCGACAAGAACAACACCCAGCAGGCCATTCTGCGACTGATGAATGAAATGGGTGACTTGGCAGACGGTGACTTGACGATCCGCGCAACCGTTACGGAAGACGTGACGGGCGCCATCGCCGACTCGGTGAATTACACGATTGAAGAACTCTCCGTGCTGGTACGCCGGATCAACGACGCGGCCGGCCGCGTGACCATCGCCACCGAATCCGCCCAGCGCCTGTCGGGCGAGCTGCTTGATGCTTCCGAGCGCCAGTCGCGCGAGATTACCCAGGCCGGTTCGCAGGTGCAGGAAATGGCCCGTTCGATGACGGCGGTATCCGGTTCCGCCCTGCAGACCGCACAGGTGGCCCGCCGCTCGCTGGAAGCTGCGCGCAAGGGTGCAGACGCGGTGCAGAACTCGATCAAGGGTATGAACGAAATTCGCGAGCAGATCCAGGAAACCTCCAAGCGGATCAAACGTCTCGGCGAATCCTCGCAGGAGATCGGTGAAATCGTGGAACTGATTTCCGACATTACCGAGCAGACCAACGTGCTGGCCTTGAACGCCGCCATTCAGGCCGCGTCAGCCGGTGAAGCCGGTCGCGGTTTCACGGTGGTTGCGGAAGAAGTGCAGCGCCTCGCAGAACGTTCCGCTGAAGCTACCAAGCAGATCGCGGCGATCGTGAAGACCATTCAGACGGATACGGGCGATGCCGTGGCCGCTATGGAAAACTCGACCCGTAACGTGGTGGAAGGGGCCAAGCTGTCTGATGCAGCCGGTCAGGCCCTGTCCGAGATCGGCGACGTGTCGGTGGAAATGGCCACACTGGTTGAAAAGATCTCGTCCGACACACAACGCCAGGCCAACGTGGCAACCGAAGTGTCGGAATCCATGCGCGGGATCTTGTCGATCAACGAATCCACCACCCGTGGTACCCAGCAGTCCGCGGTCTCGATCGGCCAGCTCGCCGACCTGGCTGTCGAACTCAAGGGTTCGGTGTCTGGCTTCAAGGTGTGATGAATGGGGGGCGCAGCACCGGGCTGCGCCGTCTTCTGCCCCCGGCCCGTCGGGCCGGATCGTGGTGGCCGTGCCGCGTCTCCTCAAGAGGCAATAGATGAGCCTGAATAATGATTTTGATGTGGGTCCGCTGACCTGGGTGAAGGGCGAAATCGATACTGCGCTGAATGCTGCGCGGGATCGGCTGAGCGAAGTCCAGGCTGACAACAGCCAGCGCGAGCCCCTGCGTTTTGCGCAGAGCCATGTTCACCAGGCCAGTGGCGCACTGTCCATCGTTGGTCTGGATGGTGTTTCCCAGTTTGCGGAAGCCATCGACAAACTGATCTCCGGCCTTGCCGCCAATGAGCTGGCCATGTCACCGGAAATCCTGGCGCTGGCCATCCGCAGTGTCGGCATGCTCGGCAATTACATCAACGAGATTTCCGCCGGTGCCCCGCACCAGCCTTTGCGCCTGTTCCCTGCTTATCAGGAGCTGGTCGCGGCACGGGGAGGCGAAGCCCCGCAGCCGAGCGAACTGTTTTTCCCCGACCTCTCCGTGCGCCCCAAGCTGGCGGGCACCACCGCGATTGCACCGGAACGTGCCGCTCATGAATTGCGCGTGCTGCGCGGGCGCTTCGAGAAAGGGCTGCTCAACTGGCTGCGCAAGCCGCAAGACGTAGCAGGTCCGCAGGAAATGCTCGGTGCCGTGCACCGCATCGAACAGATCCAGGCACTGCCCGCGACGCGTGCATTCTGGTGGGCTGCAATTGCATTTTTCGAAGGTCTCACGGCCCAGGCCATTCCGGCAGATCGCCCGGCCCAACGCCTGTGCCGGCGCATCGACACCCAGATGCGGCGCTTGCTGGAAGGCTCGCAGGTCGTTGCCGAGCGTCTGGTGCGCGATGTGCTGTACTTCGTGGCCACCGCCCGGATCGAGTCCGCACACGCACAGGCCGTACGCAACACCTACGGGCTTGACCGGATTCTGCCCTCGCCGGACGTCGAACTCTCCGATACCTTGCGCCAACCCTTTGTCCTGCGGGTGCGCGAAACTCTGGAACAGGCCAAGGATGCGTGGAACCGTTTCTGCGCGGGCGCCGCCGTGGCCCTGCCGCAGTTCCAGGAGCACCTGCTTGAACTCGCCCAGCGCATCGAGCCGATGCGTCTGGCACAGGTCAACCGCTTGCTGGTCGCCTTGGCCGAATCGATCGTCTGGCTGCGCACGGATCCTTTGCGTTTGTCCGACGACCTGTCGATGGAAATCGCCACAAGCTTGCTGGTGATTGAACAGGCGAACGAAGCCCCGAATGCAGACCCGGAACTGCTGCGTCAACAGGTGGATCTGCTGTGTGCCCAGTTCAGCCGGCGCAATCGTGGTGAGACCGTGCCGGAACTGGATCTGGCTCCTTTTGGCGAGGCCTCGCGGCGCGCCCAGGAACGCCTGTTCTTCAACCATCTGGCGCGTGAGATCCTCACCAATCTGGGCCAGATCGAGCAAACCCTGGATAGCTATTTCCGCAATACCGACCAGCGTGAGGCCTTGCCAGGCCTGGCCGGGCCGCTCAAGCAGATTGAAGGCGCCTTCGCCGTGCTGGGTGAGCAGAAAGCCGTCAATCTGGTCCGTGAAAATGCTGCCGCGATCAGTCGCTTTGCCGAGCGGGCCGAACCGCCCGGTCACGAAGAGCTGGATGTGGTGGCACATCAGCTTTCCGCACTGGGTTTCTACGTCGAAGCCCTAAAAACGGGGGCCGCACGTCTAGATGATTTCCTCAACCCGTCGAGTACACGTATCGACGAAGAGATTGTCGCGGCCGCCAGTACCACTGTTGAGGCACAACTCAAGCGCGAGACGCGCGAAACCCATAGTCTGGTCGAAGCGCTCAAGGACGCGCCCGAAGACCGGTTCCTGCGTGACCAGCTGGTCAGCAGCCTGGAGGCCATCCGCGAAGACGCGCAACTGGTTGCCGACAGCAGACTCGAACAAAAGGCCAAGGATGCACTGGCAAGTTTGAAATCCGGTGAAGCAACCCAGGAAACGCTGGCCGAAACCTTCGCCAGCGTGGCACCGGCGGTGACCCCGCAGCCTTCTGAAGACACCACCCGGCTGATGGCGGCAAGCAATGAAGAGCTGGATGCCGAGCTGCTGGCGATCTTCCTGGAAGAAGCCCACGAAGTGCTGGAGACGGTTGCCGAACATCGCAACAAGATCGTCGCCGAACCTCATGATTTCGAATCGCTGACAACCGCCAGACGTGGCTTCCACACGCTCAAGGGCAGCAGCCGGATGGTGGGACTGACGGACTTCTCCGAAGCCGCGCGACATGTCGAAATGACCATGAACCGCTGGCTGCAACTGGAAAAGGATTCGGATGCCAGCCTGATTTCCCTGCTCGACAATGCCAGCGCGGTATTCGCGGCCTGGGTCGAACAGCTCGAAGCCGGTGGCGCCCTGTGGCGGGATGCCAGCGCCCTGATCGAACAGGCCCGCAGCCTGCTCGCATCGCTGGATAGCCCGGTCTCCGAAATGGAACCCCCGGCTGCCAGCCCTGCCAGCGAGTCGGCCGACACGGCAACCAGTCTTTTCCCACTCTTCACGGACGATACACAGGACAAAGAACCCGGGCCCGTCGTTGCCTCCGAATCAGAACTGGATCTGACCAGCACCCTGATGGATCTGGATCTTGCTTCCTTGTCATCGGGCGAGCAGACACAGACCGAGGTTGATCTGGCCGCGACCGATTTCGAGGGTGACGCCCTGCGTGCGTTCGCGGATGAATTCGGCACGTCGGCAAGCGAAGCCGAGGCCCAAGCCCAGGCTGAACGCTTTGAAGCCCCTGCGCTCAGCGAAGGCGAGCCCCCGACGGGTGAAGTCCAGGAGATTGACCTGCCCATCGAGCTGGATCTCGGACTGGATCATGTCGAGGCAACGCCTGCAACTGAACCGCCCCAGCCCGACATCGCTGGTGAAGCGTCTGCCGAGCCGCTGATCCTGGACATCGATCTGGGTGATGAAGACGAGAGTCCCCAGGCTTCTGCCGCAGCGCCTGCGACGCCTGATGTGACCGAGCTGGACCTGACCAGTTCAATGCTGAATACCCCGCTTGAATCCATCCTGAGCGGCGATCATGAAGAAATCGAACTCGATCTGACGGCGACAGATTTCGCCGGCAACAACCTGCCGGAAGAGCCCCCCGCGCCTGCCGCGCTGGATACGCCGCCGCTGGAAGAGCTGGAACTGGATATCGATCTGCCGCTGCTGGACGAAGAGCCGCCAGCGGTGACACTTGAGCCCGTACTCGACGCCGGACCGGTGCCCGCAGAAGCAGCGCCAACACAGATTGAAGACTTTGACGGACTCGTATTGCCCGAGATTGCGCCCCCCGAAACCGAGGCGCTTGCCCCCGCTCCGGAAACCGTACCGGAACGCCGCTTCGATGAAGTTTCGGAACAGAGTCTGGTACTGACCCGCAAAGAGGATCTTGAAGGAATCGAAGAAGTCGCGATTGACGATGATGAAGGAGGGATCGACCTGCCGGTCATCAACCTCAGCGCCTTCAATGCCGCGCCAACCATGCTCGAACCCGAACCGGAACCCGTCACGAGTGACGGTGAGGTCATGATCGGGGATCAGGCCTTGTCGCCCGGCCTTTACGAGCTCTATGTCGCAGAGTCGCGGCAGTTGCTCGACAAGCTGCTCGAAGAACATACCCGCCTGGAAAGCAGTCCGCTGCGGGTGCCGACCATCGACGCAATCCGCGCCGCCCACACACTGGCCGGCATTTCCGGTACAGCGCGCATCGAGCCCGCCTATGCGCTGGGCAAGGCACTCGAACACGCCCTGCACCGTTTCACCGACACCGAAGTGCCGCCCAAAGCGGCACAGACCGACGTGTTCGGCACCGCCATCCTGATGCTCGACGGCATGCTCGCTGAAGTCGTGCACCACGTCATGCCCGCCGAAGCGCCCGAGCTGATCGCCCAGCTTCAGGCACTGCACCCGGTCTTTCCCGATACGCCAGAAAATTTGCCGCTGCCCGAGGTACCAGTTGCAGGGTTTGTCGATGAAAGCACCAGTCTGGTTGCCGCCGCAACCGCTGCCGCAGCCATCCCCAGCATCCTGCCCATGCCTGAAGCGCCTCTGCCCCTGGCGCCAGACAGTGGTCCCCAGGACGATCTGGACGAGCAGCTGTTGCCCATCTTCTTCGAGGAAGCCGATGAGCTGAGTGCAGGCATCGGTGCGGCCTTGCGCGAAATGCGTGCCGACCCCGCCGACAGCGCCCCGCAACAATCTCTGGCACGCCAGCTCCATACGCTCAAGGGTAGCGCCCGGATGGCCGGCGCGATGCGTCTGGGCCAGTACGTGCACAACCTTGAGACCCACCTCGAAAACGCCTTGCTGGCCCACCACGCAGGGCCAGCGCTGGTCGATGATCTGGAAAATGGGCTGGATTACATCGGGAGCCTGATTGCCGCACTGAAGACTCCGGTCGTGGCAGAACCGCTTGAACCCGCATTGCCGGCGGAATCCGAAACGCCCGCGATGGTGGAATCCGTGGCGCAGCAGCCCGCCGAGACCGAAGTCGAAGCCGTGGTCGCAGCGGTGCCTGCCAGCCCTGCAGCGCCGTTGCGCGAACCCATCGCAGCGCCCGTCTTCGAAGACCTGGAAGCACCGACCCAGCAACGCGCACCGCTGCGTGTACGTGCCGAAATGATTGATCGCTTCGTCAATGAAGCCGGCGAAGTCTCGATCTCGCGGACCCGGATCGAAGGCGAAATGCGCGTGCTGCGCCGTTCGCTGCTGGATCTGACCGAAAACGTGATCCGCCTGCGCAACCAGCTGCGTGAAGTCGAAATCCAAGCCGAATCGCAGATGCAGTCACGCATCGCCCAGGCTGAGTCACAGCATGGCAACTTCGACCCGCTCGAATTCGACCGCTTCACCCGCCTGCAGGAACTGACCCGGATGATGGCCGAGTCCGTCGGTGACGTCACGACGATCCAGCAGAACCTGCTGCGCAACCTCGATGGCGCAGATTCCGCGCTGCATGCGCAGGGGCGTTTGTCACGCGATCTGCAGCAGGCTTTGATGAGCGTGCGGATGGTGCCTTTCGAGGAACTCTCGGATCGCCTGTATCGCGTCGTCCGCCAGACCTCCAAAGAGCTTGGCAAACGTACCAATCTGGACATCCAGGGCGGTGCGATTGAAATCGACCGCGGCGTGCTGGACAAGATGACGGCGCCCATCGAGCATTTGCTGCGCAACGCGATTGCCCACGGCGTCGAGATGCCTGCTGAACGGATCGCTGCGGGCAAGCCCGAGGTCGGCCAGATCCGCCTCAAGCTGACCCAGCTCTCCAACGAAATCGTGCTGGAGCTGGCCGATGACGGTAAGGGTCTGGACTATCAGCGCATCCTGGCGCGCGGGCGGGCAGCCGGTCTGGTTGGCGCAGATGAAACGCCGAACGAGAACCGGCTCACCCAGCTGATCTTCGAACCGGGCTTCTCCACGGCCGAATCCGTTTCCGGTATCGCCGGGCGCGGTATCGGCATGGATGTGGTGAAGAACGAAACCATGGCCGTCGGCGGACGTATCGATACCTTCTCCGATCCGGGTCAGGGCTCACGCTTCCTGATCCATCTACCGCTGACCCTGGCGGTGACACAGGCCTTGCTGGTGCGCTGTGACGAGCGGACTTACGCAATCCCGTCCAACATGGTCGAACAGGCGCTTGAACTCAAGGAAGCGCCGCTGGCAGAAATCCGCAGCAAAGGTCTGGTGGAGTGGAAGGGCACGCAATATCCGTTTGCCTACCTGCCACGTTTGCTGGGCAACCAGCACGCCCAGCCGCAACCGGGCCGTTACCATTGGGTCCTGCTGCTGCGTGCGGGCAGCCAGACCCTGGCGGTTCACATCGACGAACTGCGGGGCAACCAGGAAATCGTGGTCAAGAACGCCGGCCCGCAATTCGTGCGTCTGCAAGGTTATAGCGGCGCCACGGTGCTGGCCGACGGTGAGATCTCGCTGATTCTCAACCCGGTTGCCCTAGCGGCGCGCCAAAGTGTGTCGCTGGCGGCCTCGAATGCGGCACCAGAGCCTGTCGAAGAAAACTACGTCGCGCCTGTCGAAACGCGTATTCCCTCGATCATGGTGGTCGACGATTCGCTCACCGTGCGCAAGATCACCAGCCGCCTGCTCGAACGCGAAGGCTTCCAGGTCGTCACCGCCAAGGACGGGGTCGACGCGCTGGAACAACTCGTCGATTACAAGCCGGACGTGATGCTGCTGGACATCGAGATGCCGCGGATGGATGGCTTCGATCTGGCGCGCAACATCCGGGCCGATGCACGTTTGAAGGATGTGCCGATCATCATGATCACCTCGCGCATGGCCGACAAGCACCGCAACTACGCGATGGAAATCGGCGTCAATCACTACCTCGGCAAGCCTTATCAGGAAGAGCAGTTGCTGGAGTTGATCACCCGCTATATCGCTGCGCAGCGTAATCAGTGAACACTTGATCGGGGGTTCTGATCCCGTGTAAAAAAACAAGCCCCGCAGTTGCGGGGCTTGTTTTTTTTTCAGAGCCAGGGCCGCACGGTTTCCCAGAGCAGCTTGCACAGCAGGATGATGGCAAGAGTCAGAAACAGGCGCCGGATCCAGTTATTGCCACCATGCATGGCGAGCCGGGCACCGACAACCGAGCCGCAGATGGCGGCAATGCCGAGCGGAATCGCCAGATGGTAAGCAACCATCCCGGCCGGAATCAGGAATACCAGCGTAGCGGCATTCGTGCCGCAATTGACGACCTTGGCACAGGCCGTGGCGCGCAGGAAATCGAAATGGAAGAAACGCACGAACAGGAACAGCAGGAAGCTGCCGGTCCCCGGGCCGATAAACCCGTCATAGAAACCAATGGCCAGACCGAGCAGCGCGCCCTTGCCCAGATCGCCACGGGTCGGCGCACGACTGGTGTCCTGGTGGCCGAACTGCGGTTTGAACCACGTATAGACCAACATGAAGGCCAGCACCACGATGATCACCGGGCGCATCCACTGGCTGGGCATCAGATCCAGCATGCGCACCCCGAGATAGGCCCCCGCAAAAGCCGTAAGCGCTGTCGGCAGAATCAGGCGCCAGGGCAGGGACAGCTTCTGGGCATACTGCCGGATCGACATGGCATGGCCCATCACCGACGAGAACTTGTCCACGCCCATGATCTGGGCCGGTGAAAAGCTGGTGAGCGTGCCGTAGAGGGCGGGAATCCCGATCAGGCCGCCGCCGCCAACAGCTGCATTGATCGCACCGGCAATGAAGGAGATCGGGATGAGAATCAGGAGTTCGTGAGTCACTTGGGGGGAATCGAGAATAGGAAGCGGGTTTGTGGGCGCAACGTGGACATCGCGCCCACCGTAATCAGGCAGCGCGCAGGGCGGCAATCACCGGCGCCGTATCCGGACGGATACCGCGCCACAGATAGAAGCACTCGGCGCCTTGTTCGACGACCATGCCCAGACCATCCGCGGTCTGACCGACCCCCGCGGCACGGGCCGCCAGGACAAAAGCGGTCGGCTCCTTTTTGTAAGCCATGTCGTAGGCGAGTGAATCCTTGTCCCACACACCGGCCGGCAGTGGGGGCACTTCATTGGTCATGGAGGACGCCGAGCCATTGATGATCACGTCGAAGCGCCCGGCAATATCCGCAAAACCCCCGCCAGCGAGACGGATCGAGCCCGCCTGGGAACCGAACTCGGCCGCCAGATCAACTGCCTTGCTGGCGGTGCGGTTAGCGATGAAGATCTCGGCCGGCTGCTCGTCGAAAAGCGGCAGCAGGGTGCCGCGCACAGCACCGCCGGCCCCCAGCAGCAGCACGCGGGCGCCCTTGAGACTGCGCCCGAGATTGTGGGTGATATCGCGCATGATGCCGAACCCATCGGTGTTGTCACCGAGGATCGTGCCGTCCGCACGCAAGGTGAACATGTTGATCGCGCCGGCCGCACGGCCACGCGGCGTCAGCTCATCCGCCAGCGCAAAAGCTTCCAGCTTGAAGGGCATGGTGATGTTCATGCCCTTGCCGCCGCTTTGCTGGAATGCGTGCACCGCCGCCTGGAACCCGTCCAGCTCGCCGAGGATCGCACCGTATTCCAGATCCTCGCCACACTGCCTGGCAAAAGCAGTCTGCAAAGCCGGGGATTTGGCCTGGGCAATGGGGTTGCCAATGATGGCGTAGCGGTCAGTCATGGAAAGCTCCGGGAGGTATTCGGGGACAGCCATGATCTTAGGTTTGGTCCAACAGCCTGTCCAATATATATTTAAGGTCCCAGTAATCGCTTGGAGCTATGAATGGAACTGCGCCACCTGCGTTACTTTCTGGCCGTCGCTGAAGAGCTCCACTTCACACGCGCCGCCGCACGGCTGCATATCGGCCAGCCGCCACTGTCCCAGCAGATCCAGGCCCTGGAAGCAGAGCTGGGCGTACCCCTGTTCGTGCGCACCAAGCGCAGCGTACAGCTCACCGAAGCCGGTCAGCATCTGCTCATGCGCGCCCGCGAAATCCTCGGCGCCAGCGCCGGCGTGGCAGACGAATTGCAGCGCATCGCGCGTGGTGAAACCGGTGAATTGCGCATTGGCTTCACCTCCAGCGGAGTGCTGATCGGTGAAATGCGCCAAGTGCTGAAAATCTATCGCGAGGCGTATCCGGGGGTCACCCTGCGTTTGCGCGAAATGTATACACACGCCCAGTTCTCGGCACTCCAGCGCGGCGATCTGGACATCGGCTTCGTTCGCTTCAATGATCCGTCACCACCCTCTGGTCTGGCGCTGCGCTTGTTACGGCGTGACCGCCTGTGTCTGGTTGTGCCGGAAGAGCATCGGCTGGCTGGTCTCGCCGAAGTTTCCATTGCGGAATGCCGCGAGGAAGCCTTCATCAGCTATCCGGCCGGTTCCGGCGCCAGCTTGCTCGATTACCTCAATCACTTGTGCGCCAGCGCCGGATTCGTACCCAAGATAAGCCAGGAAGCCCGCGAAGCCCTGACCCAGATCGGCTTGGTAGCCGTCGGCATGGGGGTTGCCGTGCTGGTCGCACCGATGGCCGTGCTCAGGCACAACGGGGTGCGCTTCATTCCGCTGACGGACGAAGAGGCTTACATGGATATGGCGCTTGCCAGTCGTGCCGGTGAAACATCACCGCGCATCCAAGGCTTTCTGACAGCCGCTGGCGCGCAGGAAGAACGCGCTTCTCCCCGCGCAGAAACTCCGGCCCGGCTTGCTGTGCCCGACAGAAGCTGATTCACCAGATCCGCCACCATGCCTTGGGCTGGCTCATCGCGGTCTTGATCTGGGGTGACCAAGCCGTTGCCAGACCGACCTGGGCAAAATGTTTGCCGAAGAGTTTGTCGGATTCAACGATATGGTGCATCAACCACTGCTTCAGAAAGTGCAACAGTTCAAACGAGATCTTTGCCGTCCCCGAATCCAGCTTGGCCTGCAGTTCAATGACCTGCTGGATCAGCGCGGTATGGATTTTCTTGTGGTTATCAAAGTCCGGGTAACTGGAGATCCGCATCAGGCTTTCTTCGACGGCAAAGTGCACCCGCGTGTATTCAGCCAGATCGTCCAGTATCTGACGGGATACTTCCGTGCCATGCCGCTCGTGAATGGCCTGGTGCAGATTGTTGAGCAAGTCCACCAACGCCTTGTGCTGCTCATCGATTTCTTCCACGCCAACCGAATATTCGTCGGACCATTGAAACAGGATATCAGCCATCGTTTGTTCTCCTCTGTAGGTAAAACCATTTTTTATGTATTGCTTTATGACGCTACCGTACTGCAAGGCATGGCCGCTTGCAAATGACAAATGTGGCCGTGTGTACACGATCCGGGCCTTGAGGCCCAAGGGGATTCATTTGACCGCGTTTTAAATCCTCCTGAGAAATTCTCACACGCCCCAGAGGCACAATCGGAGCCCGATCCCTGCCGGTCTGGTCCTGATGCCCTCCTCCCTGCTCCCCCGCACACGCCAGCTGCTCAGCGTCTGCACCCTGCTGCTTGCCGCCTGCGCGCCCCAGGCGCCAAAACCCGAGAATGTGGTCCAGCCCAACCAGCGCAACACCGGTTATGAATCGGCACAATTCCACGCCGTACAGACCAGCCATGGCGTCTTCGATGCCGGCCCGGAACGTCTGGCATTGGCCTTGCGCAGCCCCGAGAGCCCCGGCAGCTACCCCCTGATCATCCATCTGCCCGGACTGGGCGAGACCATCGATAGCGCATCCGGTCTGCTGGAACATTGGGCCCAGGCAGGCTATGTCGTGCTGAGCGTGCAGAGCACGCAGGACGGACCGTCGGTATTGGGCGGCGCTCAGGCACGCGAGGGCGGGCTGCGTGGCATTGCCATTGCGGCACATGCCCCGGAACGCCTCCATCAGCGCCTGGATAATCTGGATAGGTTGCTGCGAAATTTGCGCCAGCCTGACGCACAGAGCGGACTGCCGCGCGAAGCACTGGGGCGCATTGATTTCAACCGGATGCTGCTGGCAGGCCTGGATATCGGCGCGCAGGCAGCACAGGCAGCTGGCGGCGAACACGGGTCGGGGTCGGGATGGGTACGCCCCGCCAGCTTCCGCAGCCTGCGCGGCCTGATCCTGCTGAGCCCGCATGCCGACACGGGCGGCGAGCCGTTCGCCACCCGCTATCGGGACATGAACCTGCCGGTGCTGGCCGTCACCAGCCCTGAAGATGTGGATGGTTTCGACTTTGTGACCCTTCCGGAGATCCGCAAGCAAGTCTTCCGGAACATGCCGGCGGGACAAAAGTTCTTGCTCGAATTAAGCTCGGCCTCACACGCCGTGATCGGCGGAGGAAGCGGGCGTGGCGCCGGCTTCATGGATATTCCGGGAAACCGTGACAATACGCGGGAACGTCGGGCCAGCGGGCCACCTCCCGACGCGGGAGGTCCAGGCGGCAGAGAGAGTGGCGGCGCACCCAGCGGTGGCATGTCCAAAGGTGGCGGCGGCATGCCTCCAGGCGGCAGAAACATGGGTGGGGCGCCCGCAAACAGCCCGTCAGGCACACCTTCTCAGCCAGATAGCCAGGATGACCAGACCCTGTCCCTGTACGCAACCAGTCTGGCCTTCATCGATCTGGCGCTGCGCGAAGACGACATTGCCCAGCAATGGCTGCGGCGCGACGCCAAGCGCTGGCTGGGTATAAGCGGCAAACTGTATGCGCGCTGACCAGCACAGGCGCGGCCACTTCCCCTGATCTCCAGGCAGCGCCCGCGCGCTCAGACCGGGCGTTTGTCCAGCCGTGCCTTCACATAGGAGCCTGGCGCGTCTTCGAGCACCTTGAGCGGGCCTTGTGCCGGATCCCTTGCGGGAACCAGCGAGGCGTTCTGTGCCGTGACCCAGGCTTGCCAGTCGGTCCACCAGGAGCCGGGCTGCTGGGTACAGCCCGCCAGCCAGGTTTCCGGATCCGCCGGACGCTCGCTGTCTTCGCGTGTCCAGTAGCCGTACTTGTTGGCGACCGGGGGATTGACGATGCCGGCGATGTGGCCGGAACCACCCAGCACGAAGCGCACCTTGCCGATGCGTTGCGCCCCGGCATAGGTACTCTTCCAGGGTGCAATGTGGTCTTCGAGCGTGGAAATGAAGTAGCACGGCACCTTGATCTTGGAGAGGTCGATCTTCACGCCGCACAGTTCGATGCCACCCGGCTCGCGCAGGGCGTTTTCCATGTACATCTTGCGCAGGTAGAAACTGTGCATCTTGGCTGGCAGGCGGGTGGAATCCGAGTTCCAGTAGAGCAGATCGAAGGGGAAAGGGTCCTTGCCGAGCAGATAGTTGTTGACCACGAAGGACCAGATCAGGTCGTTGGCCCGCAGCAGGTTGAAGGTACCGGCCATCTCCGCGCCTTCCAGATAGCCACGCTCGGACATCTTCTTCTCCAGCGCCTGGACCTGCTGTTCGTCGATGAACACGCCCAGCTCCCCAGGCTGGGCGAAATCCAGCAAGGAGGTGAAGAAGGTGCCGGAGGCGATGCGCTTGTCTTTCTTGACCGCCATCCAGGCCAGCGCCGTGCCAAGCAGCGTGCCACCCAGACAGTAACCGACCGCGTTGATGTCCTTGGCACCGGTCTGTTCGATCACGGCATCCACCGCCGCCAGCAAGCCTTCGCTGAGATATTCGTCAAAGCCCTTTTCGGCGTGGCGGGCATCGGGATTGACCCAGCTGATCACGAAAACGCTGTGGCCCTGGTCAACCGCCCATTTGATGTAGGAATTCTTCTCGCGCAGGTCAAGGATGTAGAACTTGTTGATCCACGGCGGAATGATCAGCAGCGGCCGTGCAAAGGCCGTTCCCGTCGTCGGCGTGTATTGCAGCAGCTGCATCATGTCGTTTTGGAAGATCACCTTGCCCGGCGTGCTGGCCACGTTCCGGCCCAGTTCGAACGCGGTGGTGTCGGTCATGCGGATGCGCAGCTTGCCGTCGCCGGCTTCCACGTCACGCAGCAGGTTGTTGAAGCCCTTGATCAGGTTCTGGCCGTGAGTGCGCAGGGTTTCCTGGAAGACCTCCGGGTTGGTCAGCGCGAAATTCGAGGGCGCGATTGCGTCAATGTACTGGCGCGTGTAGAAATCCACCTTCTTCCGGGTGTCGTCGTCGAGCCCATCAACGCCGGCAACCGTGGCGTGGACATGGCGTGCGGCAATCAGGTAGCTCTGTTTGACGAAGTCGAACAGGAAATGATCCTGCCAGTCCTCATGCTTGAAACGCTTGTCGGATTTGTCCGGCGCAGCGACCGGCGTGGGTGACAAGCCCCAGATACGCTGCAGGGAGTGTTGCCACAGAGAGAAATAATCCCAAGCCAGATTCATCTGGTTCTGGGCCAGCCGGTAGGGATTGGCCAGCAGCTTGTGCGTCATGTCCAGAAACGCCTGGGACACGCCCAGTTCATCGCTGGGTGGCGGGACACCTTTTTCCATCTGGCGATGCAGATGCCGGGTGAGCAGCCGGGAGGCGCGCTGGGCGACTTCGGCATAGGTTTTCGCAAGCTCCTGCGGATCGGGCAACTCGGCCTGGGGGGCTTCGGTCGGGGGGATCGCCATGGCACGGACTCCTTGGAAAAAGGGGGCTTAGCTGCAAGGGAGTATCTGATATCGGAGCGGCTCGTCGTTTTCTTCAATCCGTTGCAGGGCTCCGCGCTGCCACAGATGGTTCAGGTGGGCGATGGCCTCGCCCATTGCAAACATCAACTGATGGGCATCCAGTTCGCGCGTGAACAAGGTCTGGAGCAGCTCAGCCGCGCTCTGCGGTATAGCCAGGGCCTGGAGCAGGGTGTTGTCCCGCTCGGCGTGGTGGGCGAAAAGCTGGCCTACTCGGGCATGCACGCCACGAAAAGGCAGACCATGCGCAGGCAACACCAGGGTATCCGCAGCCAGAGGTTCGAAACGGCGCAAGGACGCCAGGAAACGGCCCACCGAATCCTCGTCGGGCAGTGCCGCCGACACGCTGATGTTCGTGGTGATGCGCGGCAGCAGCATGTCACCGGAAATCAGCAGTGCGGCTTCGGCGCAATACAAGGAGATGTGCTCCGGCGAGTGGCCGTAGCCGGCAATCGCCTGCCAGTCCCGCCCGCCAATCCGGAGCAGATCTCCATCGAGCAGGCGCTGATGCTGTGCCGGCAGGGTCGGCACCCCGCGCCGGTAAACGTTGCCACGGGCTTCCATCGTCGCCAGGCGTGTTGCATCGAGGCCGTGCCGACGGAAATGCGCAAGCATGCTGGCCGCATCAAATCCGCTGGTTTGGGCATGCACGGCATGCGCCAGCAGGTATTCACCCAGAGCCAGCCAGGTCGGAGCCCCCGTGGCACGGGCCAGCCAGTCTGCGTTGCCGAGGTGATCGGGGTGATAGTGAGTCACGATGATGCGGCTGACCGGGCGCCCCAGCGTCGCAATCAGCTCCGTCCACAACCCGCGCGAAGGCGGATCTCCCAGCCCGGTATCCACCACACAGACCGCATCGCCATCATCGAGCAGCCACAGGTTGATGTGGTTCAGGCTCCAGGGCAAGGCAAAGCGCAACCAATGCACGCCTGGCGCAACTTCGATGCTGGCGATCCCGGAAGGAGCTTCCGGAAAGGGATAGACAAGCGTTTGGACAGACATGCGAACGATCCGGCAAGAGGACTTCAGGCACCGATGATGCACCGCAGCATTGCGGCGTGCAAGCGTTGGTCAGCCCACGTGCCCGGCAGTCTATCCTTCCCTTTGCCAAGGGCACATAATCTGCCGCGCAGCATCACCCACTTGCCTAAGAGACCCTCATCATGAGCAAGACCGTACTTGTTGCCGGCGCCAGTCGTGGCATTGGTCTGGAATTTGCCGTGCAATATGCCGCCGAAGGCTGGCATGTGATCGCCGGTTGTCGTGCCCCCGAACAGGCCCGCCGCTGGATGCCGGCAACGGTAGACCTGCAGAAGCTGGACCTGACCGATGCCAATTCGATCGCAGCACTGGGCTGGCATCTGGATGACGACCCGCTCGACCTGCTGATCGCCTGCGCCGGCGTTTTCGGCCCCGACACCGGTAGCTTCGCCGCCCCCGGCGATGACGCCTTCAACTCCGTGATGCATACCAACGTGCTGGGTCCGATGCGTCTGATCCAGGCCTTCGGCACGAATGTCGCACGGGCCCAGGGCGTGATCGCGGTGCTCTCTTCCAGGATGGGGTCGATTGGGGAGACCAGCGGTTCCGACGCCCTCGCCTACCGGTGCTCCAAGGCAGCGGCAAACATGGTCGTGAAAGCCGCCGCCAACGAATTCGGTCCGCAAGGGGCCACGGTCATCAGCCTGCATCCGGGCTGGGTTCGCACCGAGATGGGCGGGCCGAATGCCCAGGTCGGGGTGAGTGAATCGGTCGAGGGTCTGCGCCGCGTTATCGCCAACCTGTCGACCGATGACAATGGCAGTTTTCTTGACTACACCGGCCGCAATCTGAGCTGGTAAACAGGAGATCACACATGGCTGCCGAGCTTCCTGCTTCGCCCTGTGTCCGGGATTGCTGTCTGGATAATCTGACCGACATCTGCATTGGCTGCTTCCGCCATCTGGACGAGATCACCGGCTGGCACACCGCCGATGCGGCAGAACGCGAAGCCATTCTTGCCCGCTGTGCACAGCGCCGTGAAGCACGCGACGCTGCGCAAAAGATACGGCAGCGCTGATTTTTCGCTATCCTTAGGCTTCAGGGCACATTGCCCGCTTTGGCAATCCTTGGGCATTCACGCCAAACCAGCATGCAACTCATCCTGATCAGCGGTCTCTCCGGCTCGGGCAAGAGCATCGCCCTCAAACTGCTTGAGGACACCGGTTACTACTGTGTCGACAACCTGCCTGCAACGCTGTTGCCGCAGCTGGTGGGGCAACTGCAGGCAGAAGGCTACGAACGGGTCGGGGTGGCGATGGATGTGCGCTCGGGCGCCAGCATTGCCGCGCTGCCGGAAGTCATCCAGACCGTCCGCGAGCAGATCCCGGATCTGCGCTGCATCTTCCTGGATTCGCGCGACGATGCCCTGATCGCCCGTTTCTCGGAAACACGACGGCGCCATCCGCTGGCGGACGACCAGATCACCCTGCATGAAGCCATTGCGCGCGAGCGTGACCTGCTCACCCGGATTGCCGAACTGGGTCACCGCATCGATACCAGTTCGCTGCACCCGAATGTGCTGCGCGCCTGGATCCGCGAGCTGATCGAATCGGCGCCGAGTGCCGGCCCGATCCTGTTGTTCCAGTCCTTCGGCTTCAAGCATGGCATTCCCGTGGATGCCGACTTCGTCTTCGACGTCCGCTGTCTGCCCAATCCTTTTTATGACCCTTTGCTGCGTGGGCTGACCGGACTGGATCAGCCCGTGATCGATTTCATGCGCGCCTCGGATGACGCCGGCCGCATGGCGCAGGACATCCACAGGTTCATCGCCGACTGGCTGCCCGCATTCCAGCATGACGGGCGCAGCTATTTCACGGTAGCGATCGGCTGCACCGGCGGCCAGCACCGCTCCGTCTATCTGGCCGAGTGGCTGGCGCACGAATTTGCGGATCGGGCCAAGGTCATGGTGCGGCACCGTGCGCTGGATGCCGGATTGAAGAAAGCCTGAATGACGGCCCGGGCCTGTGCATCGGCAGGGAGCTGCTTGGCCGCACTTGCCGGCATGGAGCGCTCGGCATGAAATTCCGTCAATGGCTGCATCTGCTGCGCCCCGGTGACTGGCTGGTCGTCGGAGCCGCCGTGGCGTCCACGCTGGCCGCCGGGCTGACGCTGTGGGGGCCGGACCGGCCGACGACCGCGGTGGTGCGCGCCGGAGGGCAGACGGTCGCACGCCTGTCGCTGGATGTTCCGGCCAGTTTCGAAGTCAAGGGGCCGCTTGGCGTCACCCATATCGAAGTGCAACCGGGTCGCGCCCGTGTGGCTTCCGATCCGGGCCCGCGCCAGTATTGCGTCAAACAGGGCTGGCTGTCGCGCAGCGGCGCGGCCGCGATCTGTGCCCCGAACGAAGTCAGCCTGCAACTCGAAGGCCGGCGTGCCGCCTACGATTCGATGAGCTACTGAAATGGCTGACACCCTGATCCGCGCCGATGCCTCCGACCACCGCGTGGCCCGCTATGCCGCTGCCGCCATCGCCCTGTCGGTGGCCGAAGCAGCGATTCCCACGCCCTTGCCGGGCGTCAAACCCGGGCTGGCGAATATCGTGGTGCTGCTCGTGCTGCTGCGTCATGGCTGGTCCGAGGCCGCCTGGGTAGCCTTGCTACGCGTCTTCGCCACCAGCCTGCTGCTGGGCCAGCTGTTCGCTCCGGGCTTTTTCCTGAGCCTCACCGGGACACTGATGACGCTGGTCCTGCTGGCATGTGCCGTGCGTCTGCCCCGTCGCTGGTTCGGCCCGGTCAGCCTGTCGGTGCTGGCGGCCTTTGCCCACATCGGTGGACAGATGCTGCTGGCGCGGCTCTGGCTGGTGCCCCATGCCGGGCTGTGGGCGCTGTGGCCGGTATTTTCGGCAACGGCTACCGTATTCGGAACCGTCAATGGCCTGATCACCGCCAGACTGTTGCATGGCGCGTCGGGCGTGGCACGTGACGCGTCCGCCCCAGACAAGGAAACAAGTGATTAACATGATCCCTCCCGATTCCCGACGCCCGACAATGAAGACCATCACCGTTGCACTCACGGGCGCTTCCGGCATGCCATATGGCCTGCGTCTGATCGAAACCTTGCTGGCGGCAGCTTGCCACGTACAGGTGGTCTACACCCAGGCGGCCCAGATTGTCGCCAGGCAGGAAATGGCGCTGACATTGAGCAGCAACACTGCCGAAACCGCCGCGCTGCTCAGCGAACGTTTCGGTGCCCAGGCGGAACAGCTCGTGGTGTACGGCCGTGAGGAATGGTTCGCGCCGATTGCCTCTGGCACCAATCCGCCCGATGCAATGGTGATCTGCCCGTGCACCATGGGGACGCTCGCCTCCGTGGCGGCCGGCTTGTCGAGCAACCTGATTGAGCGCGCTGCAGATGTCTGCCTCAAGGAAGGCCGCAAGCTGATCATTGTGCCGCGCGAGGCACCCTTCTCCACCCTGCACCTGGAAAACATGTTGCGCCTCTCGCGCATGGGCGTGGTGATCCTGCCACCGAATCCGGGCTTCTATCACCATCCGCAAAGCGTGCAGGATCTGGTGGACTTCGTGGTGGCGCGCATCCTCGACCAGCTTGGCGTACCCCACCAGTTGATGGCGCGCTGGGGCACGCCCGGCGAGGCGTAGCGGGCCGACACGCATTGCCGGTCTTCACCCGTCTGGAGGCGATGCACTCACCCCGACCCGAACACGGCTGACGACCTGCTTGTCGATCCGGGCTAAAATGTGTGCTCCCCCAAGCCACCTCGTCGCATCATGAAAACCAAGGGTTTCACCACCGCCATTCTGCATAGCGACCGCGCTGGCGGCATCGAGCATGGTTCGCTGCACAAGCCGGTTCACAATTCGATCACCTTCGCCCACGCCACCGCGGCGGATATCTCCGCGGTATTCCAGGGCCGCCAGGCCGGGCTGACCTATGGCCGTCAGGTGAATCCGACGGTCATGGCGCTGGAGAAGAAACTCAGCCTGATGGAAGGCGGCCTGGCAACCTGCTGCTTCGCGACAGGGATGGCAGCGATCAGCGCGACGATGCTCTCGCTGCTGCGCGCCGGCGACCATCTGGTGTCGAGCGCCTTCCTGTTCGGCAACACCAACAGCGTGTTCAACACCCTGAAGAATTTCGGCATTGAAGTCACCTTCGTCGATGCTACCGATGCCGCCAACGTGGCCGCAGCGCTGCAGCCGAATACGCGCGCGGTGTTCGTCGAGACGATTGCCAATCCGTGTACGCAAATCGCCGACCTGGCCGGCATCGGCGCGCTGTGCAAGACCCACGGGGTGCTGTTCGTGGTCGATAACACCATGACCTCGCCGTGGAGCTTCCAGCCGAAATCGGTGGACGCCGGGCTGGTGATCAACTCGCTGTCGAAATTCATCTGCGGTCACGGCAATGCGCTGGGCGGCTCGGTCACCGAGACCGGGATCTTCGACTGGAGCACCTTCCCCAACATCTACCCCAATTACCAGACCGGCAACGCCTCTGGCTGGGGTCTGCAGCAGATCCGCAAGAAGGGCCTGCGCGACACGGGCGCCACGCTCTCGCCGGAGGCCGCACACCACATCAGCGTCGGCGCCGAAACCCTGGCCCTGCGCCAGCAGCGCTCGTCCAGCAACGCACAGCGCCTGGCCGAATTCTTCAGCGCCCAGCCTGCCGTGAAGCAGGTGTTCTATCCCGGCCTGACCAGCCATCCGCAACACGACCGGGCCAGCACCCTGTTCCGCCACTTCGGCGCGCTGATGAGCATCGAACTCAAGCCGGAAGTCGATTGCTTCAAGTTCATCGACGCCCTGCAACTGGCCGCCATCGCCAGCAATCTGGGCGACAACCGCACGCTGGTGATTCCGGTCGCCCACACGATCTACTACGAAATGGGCCCGCAGCGCCGTGCCGAGATGGGAATTTCCGACGGCACCGTGCGCCTCTCGATCGGCATCGAGGACATCGAAGACCTGCTTGCCGACTTCGAGCAGGCCTTGCAGAAAGCGGCTTGAACGAGGCGCAACCGATACGTCAGGGGTGCAGGCAGTGCGGGTCCTGCTTGCACGCCTGTTCCCGCATCCGCTGCAGATCGCGTTCCTGTTCATGGCCGACCATGCAGCCGCCCACGTAGGCGGTAGTCAGCAAGCCGAGCAGCAGTGCCAGCATCCAGCCACGATAGAAGACGCGGACTCTCCCGATCTGACCGCGTATGTTGTCGAAACTCATAAAAGCGCTCCTGAAACGACTCATCAATGCACGGCCGAGGTGTTGACCACCCGGGCCGGGCGAGGTGCCAGCCAGATGCTCAGCGCGGCAATCCCGAGGATCACGGCCAGGACCATGAACAGCTGGTTGGTCGCCAGCATCACGCTCTGGCTGGTCACCAGAGAATCCAGGCCACCACTTGCGGCAGCCTGCGTGGCGGGGTCGAGCGAGCCCGCCAGCATCGCCTGGTTCGCCGGATCGAGATTGGTCACGAGATCAGCATGATTGAGCTTGATGCGATCCTCCCACAGGGTCTGCACCAGCGACGTGGCAAAGGCCCCGGCCAGCGTCCGCACGAAATTCATCAGGCCGGCCGCCGAGTTGGTCTCGCGTTCCTCCACCGAGGCCAGCGCCACGCTGGTCAGCGGCACGAAGAAGAAAGGCATGCCGAGGCCCATCACCAACAGCGGGATGGAAACATCCCAGAACCCCATGTCGGTGGTGCCGAAAGCGCGCCAGAAAGTGATCAGGGCCAGCCAGCCCACGCCGAAGAACACCAGCCGGCGCGAGTCGGTCTTTTCCGTAAGGATGGCCGCCAGTGGCCCCATGAAGATGGCCAGCACGCCACTCCAGGCTGTGGCCATGCCCGACCAGGTTGCCGTGTAATTCATGAACTGCTGCAGCCACAGCGGCGTGATCACGTTGATGCCGAAGAAGGCACCGAAGGCCAGCACCAGCGTCATCAGACTCATGGAGTAGCCACGGTGGCGGAACACACGCAGATCAACCACCGGGTGACGCTCGGTGAGTTCCCAGATCATGAAAGCCGCGAAACCGATCACGGCGATGATCGCCAGCGTGACGATATAGCTGGAAGCAAACCAGTCCTTATCCTTGCCTTCATCGAACATAATCTGGAGGGCCGCGACCCACACCACCAGCAGAACCAACCCGATCTTGTCGATTGGTGCTTTTTCGGTAGCCGTCTCGTAACGCTTGATCAGATTCCAGCCAAACCAGCCCCCGACCAGTGCGATTGGCACGTTGATGAAGAACACCCAGCCCCACGAAGCCTGATCGCACATGTAGCCCCCGACCAGCGGGCCCATCACCGGCGCGACCAGCGTGGTCACCGCCCAGATCGCCGTAGCAGCAGCAGCCTTGTCTTTGGGAAAGACGCGCAGCAGCAGGGTCTGCGACAGGGGCATCAACGGGCCACCGGAAAGCCCTTGCAGCACGCGCATGAAAAGCAGCATGCCCATTGAACCAGACACCCCGCACAACGCCGAGAACAGGCCGAACAACAGCATCGAGCTACAGAACACCCGCACCGAGCCAAAGCGGCCGGCGAGCCAGCCGGTCAACGGCACGGTAATGGCCTCGGCCACCGCGTAGGAGGTGATCACCCAGGTGCCCTGGCTAGTGGTCACCCCCAGCGCACCGGCGATGGTCGGTACCGCCACATTGGTGATGGTCATGTTCAGCACAGCAATGAAGTTGCCCGCTGCCAGCACCAGGGCTGCAACAAACAACATCAGACCATGCAGGGGTTCACCGCCCCCGGGCAGGATATTCGGCTTGCTCATGGCAGGGATCTCAGTTGCTGCGTGTATCGATGCTGGCGTGCATGGAGAGGCCGACCTGCAGCGGATGCGCGGCAAGATCCGCCGGATCGATCTCGATGCGCACCGGCAGACGCTGCACGACCTTGATCCAGTTGCCGGAAGCGTTCTGCGCCGGAATCGCTGCGAAAGCGGCTCCGGTTCCGCCGGAGAAGCCCGCCACACGGCCCTTGTAGGTCACCTTGTCGCCGTACAGGTCGGCATGTAGTTCGACCGGCTGGCCGACCTGCACATCCTGCAACTGCACTTCCTTGTAATTGGCATCGACGTGGATCTTGGCCACCGGCACCACGACCAGCAGCGGGCTGCCCGCCTGGATGCGCTGGCCGACCTGCACCGTGCGCTTGGCAACCACCCCATCCACCGGTGCGCGCACCACGGTGCGCTCCAGATCGACGCGAGCCTGGTCACGGCGAGCACGGGCCAATGCCACCTCGGGATTGGTGTCCAGCGTGCTTTGGTCGATCAAGGTTGCATTGACAGACCTGGAGCCGACTGCGGCGGCGTGATTGGCAAGTGCCTGCGCGGCACCCGCCTTGGCCACGTCCAGACCGGCCTGGGCCGAATCGAAGGCATTGCGGGCACGGGTCAGTTCCTCGCCGGAGACCGAACCAGACCCGGCCAGCGCCTCGCGCCGCTTCAGGTCGATGCGAGCGCGTTCGAAATCGGACTCGGCGGCGGCCAGCTGGGCCGCCGCACGCTGTTCTTCAGCGCTGCGTGCAGCAACCTGGGCGGCCAGTCCTTCGTCATTGGCCTGGAAGCCCCGCACACGTCGCACGGCACGGCCATACTCGGCTTCAGCCTGCGCCAGCACGAGACTGGCATCGGTATCGTCGATGACGACCAGCACATCCCCCTTCTTCACGGCCTGGGTGTCACTGACCCTCACCTCACGCACCGTGCCACCCACGGACGGAGTGACCTGAGCGATCTCGACCGCCGCGTAGGCATTATCGGTCACGATAAAGTGTGAGGCGTAGAGACCATAGTAGGCGCCATAGCTGATCGCAGCCACGGCGACCAGGCCGCCGAGCGCAGCAAACAGGATCTTGCGGCGCTGGCCATTGCGCGCATTGAGTGCGAGCTCTGCTTCGGTCACAGCATGAATCGCGGCGGTTGAAGTCTGGGACATGATGGTTTCCTTCGGAAAAATTTTGTTGGGGAGAATTCGGGGGTCAGGATTCAGCTGGCGTGGTAGCCACCGCCGAGAGCACGTACCAGTGCCACATCGAGGCTGAAGGCGCGCGACTGCAGCTCGGACAGACCGCGCTGTGTTGCAAGCAGGTAATCCTCGGCGGTCAGCACGTCGAGATAATTCGACAGCCCACCGTCATAGCGATTGCGGGCGATCTGCCAGGCCTGCTCGGCAGTGGCCACTGCGGCACGGCTGCGTTCGATCCGGCCGGCCAGCGCACGCTGGCTGGTGACGGCATCCGCCACGTCGTGAAGCGCCTGGGTCACGGTGGCATCGTAGCTCGCCACCGCTTCATCATATTCGGCACGACGGCCGGTGTACTGCGCCTGCAGACGGCCGGAGGTGAAGATCGGCAGTGAGATCGCCGGGCCGATTGATCCCATATCCGAACCGGACTTGAAAAGCTTGTCCAGCCCCAGTGACTGCACGCCGATGAAGGCCGAAAGATTCACGTCCGGATAGAACTCGGCACGAGCCGCATCGATACGCTTGGCAGCAGCCTCGGCACGCAGGCGCGCCGCAACCACGTCCGGGCGACGGCCAAGCAGATTCAACGCCAGTTGCGACGGAAGGCCCGGCGCCTGATCGAGACGGATCGCCGGGCGGGCAATCGTGGCACTACGCTCCGGATCGGCCCCCATCAGCGCGGCGATGCGGTTGCGCTGCAGGGCGATCTGCTCATCGATTTCCAGCAGGTCGCCTTCGGCGGTGGCATAGCGTGATTCGGCCTGTCGCAAACTGCCCAGAGTCTCCAGACCATTGGCCTGCCGCTCACGGAACAGGGTCGTGGTCTTGCTGCGCACCTCGACAGCGGCAGCCGCCGTGTCATGCGCGGCGAACAGGCGCGCTAATTCGGCATAGCCGGCGGCAATCGAGCTGGTCAGCAGCAAACGGGCCTGCGCGGTCTCTGCCGCAGCGGCCTCACGCTCGCCACGGGCGGCCGCCACGGCCGCGCGGTTCTTGCCCCAGAAGTCGAGTTCCCAGCTGAAATCCAGCGTGGTGCGCCCGTAGTCGTTCCAGCCTTGCGGCAGCATCGAACGCGGGGTCAGGTAATTGTTGCTTTGCTTGGTTTCACTGGCCGAAACATTCGCCGTCACCTGCGGGCCAGACGCCGCATGCGAAATCCCTACGTTAGCCTCGGCGCGCAGCAAGCGGGCCTCGGCCACACGCAGGCTGGGCGCATCGCGCAAGGCTTCGTCGATCAGGCGGGCAAGCTGTGCATCCCCATAGCTCTGCCACCAGGCATCGACAGGCCAGTCGCGCGCCGGACCTTCCGGCTGCGCCGTCGCAGCGCGATCTGTGGCGGATCGAAGAGTGGGCGCAGCGGGCAACTCAGGCAGCTGGGCGCAAGCAGCAAACAACAGCACGGCCAGCGCAGGCGCGGCACGGCGGGCAAATTCCGGAAGGTGGGGAAGGGTCTGGATCACGATTTTTCTTCCTAAACTGTACTGTACGGTATAGATTAGAGTTGACAGCCGCAGCGTGTCAATCAAAACTGTACGGGTAAGTTTAAAAAAGGTTACAGACATGCGCTGTAAGAGCGAGACAAAACGACAGACCATCATCGAAGTTGCCCGTGAAGTTTTTGAGGAACACGGTTTCGGTGGCACTTCGATGTCAGAGATTGCGGCACGTGTGGGGGGCTCGAAGGCCACGCTGTACAGCTACTTCGCCTCCAAGGAAGAACTGTTCGTGGCGGTGGTCCGCAGTTTCGCAGAAACCCACCTGAACGAGGTCTTCAACGCGCTCGACGCTACAGCCGACCTGACCCTGGGGCTATGTGCATTCGGTGAACGTTTCCTCAGCGTGATCTACCGCATCGACACCGTGCGCGCCTACCGCAACCTTTTCGTCGAAGCCGGCAATTCGCCGGTTGGTCGCATGTTCTACGAGCGCGGCCCGCAGGAAGGACTCACCGAGGTCGCCGCCTTCCTGCGTCACGCCATGGCACTGGGTAAACTCCGCGAGGCCGATCCGATGCTCGCCGCCCAGCACTTCCTCGCCCTGCTCAAGGCCGAGGGCTTCGAGCGCATCACCCTGTGCGTAATCGAATATCTCGGTCCGGACGAGATCGCACCGATGGTGGCGCGCGCGGTGGACGTTTTCCTGCGTGCCTACGCACCAGAGACCTGAGCCCCTGCCGGCCGAGAAGGCCTGACCGGACTAACCTCGCGGCAGACTATCTGAGGTAGGACCGCAGCACGGCAACGACCTGCTCGACATCCTGCCCACGCTCCTCGGGCGTGGCTTCAGGCGCACCGAGATGTTCCCGGATGTGGCCTTCGAGCACCTGGGTCATCAGCCCGGCAACCGCCCCACGTACGGCGGCGATCTGCTGCAGCACAGCCGCGCAATCGCCAGCTTCTTCGAGCAGGGTTTCGAGCGCCTGCATCTGGCCCTTGATGCGGCGCACGCGGGCAAGCAGGGGTTTGCGGTCACGGAGGGTGTGAGGCATGGCTTGTCTCCAGAATAGTCTTTATACTGGGGGGGAGTATATATCAAAGCGATTTTCCATCATGCCCACGCATCATTGCAGCCACGCCGGCCGTTTCGACGAAGGCAACCCTCTGGCCGAGCGCAAAACCCGCTGGGCCGTCATCCTCACCGCCCTCATGATGGTCGCCGAGATCGCCGGAGGCTGGCTTTACAACTCGATGGCCTTGCTCGCCGACGGCTGGCACATGAGTTCGCATGCACTGGCCTTGAGCCTTTCGCTACTGGCCTATGCGCTGGCCCGGCGCTACGCGGGCGATGCGCGTTTCTCCTTCGGAGCCTGGAAGTTCGAGGTGCTGGGCGGCTACACCAGCGCCCTGTGTCTGATCGCTGTGGCCGCGCTGATGCTGTTCCAGTCAGTCGAACGCCTGCTCGCACCGCAGGCCATCCACTATGACGAAGCCATCATGATCGCGGTCATCGGCCTGATCGTGAACCTCCTCTGTGCCTGGTTGCTACGCGACGAGCATCACCACCATGATCATCATCACGAACATGACCATAAGCACTCGCACCATCAGCACCACGATCTGAACCTGCGCGCGGCCTACCTGCATGTACTGGCCGATGCGGCAACTTCGGTATTGGCAATACTGGCGCTGTTCGGCGGCAAGCTGTGGGGTGCGAACTGGCTGGATCCGGTGATGGGCATCGCCGGTGCAGTGCTGGTCGCGCGCTGGTCTATCGGCCTGCTGCAGCAAACAGGCCGGGTATTGCTGGACGCGGAGATGGATGCGCCGGTGGTGGCCGAAATACGCGAAGTGATCGCCGCCAGCCCGGTGCCTGCGACGATACGCGATCTGCATGTATGGCGTGTCGGCAAGGGTAGCTATGCCTGCGTCCTCAGCCTGCTCACCGCGGAACCCGCCAGTGCCGAATTTTTCCGGCAGCAGTTACAGATCCACGAAGAACTGGTACACATTACGGTTGAAATAACCCCCCGCTAACCGCAATGCCATTCAGTCAGTCCCTGCCGTCATTCGGGCGGCTGCGGGAATGACGCCCATTGAATCGTTTGACGCCTGACTTAACGGTATTGCCACGAACCGAGTCTGTTCATGTTCAACACCCTGAAACGCTACGGCCTTGATGGCTTCATCCTCGCCCTGCTCGGCGCCGTGCTGCTCGCCAGCCTGTGGCCGAATCTGCTGCGTAGCGGCGGCCTGATCCATATCGACGTATTCACCACCTACGGCGTGGCCATCGTCTTCCTGCTCTACGGCCTGACCCTGTCACCGACGAAGATGCGCCAGGGCATCCTCAACTGGCGCCTGCACGTCGTGGTGCAGCTGGCAACCTTCCTGCTCTTCCCGCTGGTCGGCATCGCTTTCTACTGGCTGGGTGGTTCCCGCCTGGATCCGGCGCTCGCGCTCGGCGTGTTCTATCTGTGCGCGCTGCCTTCGACGGTATCGTCCTCGGTGGCGATGACCTCCATCGCCCACGGCAACGTGCCCGGCGCGATCTTCAACGCCAGTCTGTCCAGCCTGATCGGCGTGTTCATCACGCCGCTGTGGGTGAATGCCTTCCTGCACACGCAAGGCGTCAATCTGCCGCTCGGGCCGGTGATTCTCAAGATCGTGCTGCTGGTGCTGCTGCCCATCGTGATCGGCCAGATCCTGCGGCCCTTCGTGCTGCGCTGGATCGAGGCGCACATCACGGCAGCCAAGCTGCTCGATCGCGCCACCATCCTCGCCATCGTCGCCAACTCCTTTGCCGACTCGGTTGCCGAAGGCGTATGGGCGGCGCACGGACTCAGCACCTTGCTGCTGATTGCCGCCATCTCTGTGCTGCTGTTCTGGGTGATGTTCGCGCTGATGAGCGGGCTCGCCCACATGCTGGGTTTTTCGCGCGAAGACCGCATCACGGCGCTGTTCTGCGGTTCGAAGAAGTCGCTGGCCAGCGGCGTGCCGATGGCACGCATCATGTTCGGCACCAATCCGGCGCTGGGCCTGATCATCGCGCCGATCATGATCTTTCACCTGCTGCAACTGGTGATGGTCAGCATGATCGCCCGACGCTTCGCGAAAGATCTTGCCTAGTCCGGCAACAACAAGACTCAGCGCAGCCGCTTGCGCGGCCAATGCCAACCCAGCCCCTGGCCACTGGCCAGGCGCACGATCAGGCGCAGACCAAGCCAGCCGGCGATGGTCATGCCGACGAGCAGCAGTGCGTAAGACAAACGCCAATCCAGCCCGGCAGTCCATTGGCTGTATTCGGACATGCCGCCAATGCTGGCGATCAGGTTCAGCGGCAGGAAGATCACGCTGATCAGGGTCAGATTCTTCAGCAGCGTATTGACGTTGTTGTTGATGATCGCACCCCGCGCATCCATCAAACCGGACAGCACGCTGCTGTAGATGGCGGCCTGACGGGCGCATTGCTGCATGTCGAGCACGATGTCGTGCAGCGCATCGGTCTGGAGCGGATTGAGCTCCAGCCGGTGGGCCGAAGCACGCAGTTTGCTCAGGACGGCAACATTGGCTTCGATGCCATCGACGTAATAGATCAGACTCTCCGACAAGGCCAGCATCTGCAGGTAGTAGCGGTTCTCCATCGAAACGCTGATCTTGCTGCCCAGCTCGGCGTTGATCTGCTTGATGACCTTCAGGTGACCCAGGTAGTGATGCACGGTGTGCAGCAACAGCTTGAGCAGGAAGTCATTGAGGGTATGCACCCCGCGAAAATCACGCTCGCCGAAATCCGGTTCGCCATCCGTGACCAGCACCACCAC
>JAGTRY010000001.1 GCA_018262235.1 Pseudomonadota bacterium | reverse complement strand
TGGCCGAGCGGACTGCCAAGTCCACGCAAGACATCAGCGCCCTGGTGACACGCATGCAGGACAGTGCGCGCTCTGCCGTGGATAGCATGACGGCGACCGAGCGTGCCGTGGATCACGGAGTGGTCAATGCCCAGGAGGCGGGTTCTTCGATCGAACGGATCAAGGAGGGCTCCAGCGCCGCGGCAGGGGTGGTGCAGGAAATCGCCGGAGCTATCCGCGAGCAGCAGACAGCCAGTACCGAAATTGCCCAGAACATCGAGCAGATCGCCCAGATGAGCGAACAGAATTCGGCCGCGGCGGCGGCTTCGGCGGCAGCCGTCAGCCGCATCTCGCAGGCCGGACGCGACATCGCCCAGTCCTTGTCGCTTTACAAGGTCGACAACGCCCTGAAGGTCATCGAATTGCGGGTGGCCGACATTCACGGAGAGGATCACCCTGCCGTACGTGCCCTGCACCGCATGAGTGAGCTGATCGAATCGCGCTCCGATGGGCGCATGCGCTTGAAGATCATGTCGCGGGGTACCTTCGGCGCCGAGAAGGAAGCACTGGAACAGCTCAGGGCCGGTGGGCTGGACATGACCCGGGTGATGGTCTCCCAGCTCAACAAGGATTGCCCGGCGACCGTGGTGCCAACCCTGCCTTTCCTGTTCCGCTCGATCGAGCACATGCAACGGGCCATGGATGGCCGGCCTGGACAGCAGATTCTCGAATCCTGTGCAGCCGGTGGATTCATCGGGCTGGCCTTCTACGATAGTGGCGCGCGTTCCATTTATGCCAACAAGCCGATCCGTTCGCTGGCCGACGTGCGCGGGCTCAAGTTGCGCGTGCCGCAGTCTGATCTGTGGATCGCCGTGGCGAACGCCATGGGGGCACATGCCACGCCGATGTCGCTGGACGAAATCATCTCCGGGGTGCGCATGGGGCTGGTCGATGCGGCGGAAAACAATCTGCCGTCCTACGAAGGATTCAAGCACTTTGAAATCTTCAAGCACTTCTCCTTCACCGAGCACTCCATGGCGCCGGATATCGTGGTGTTCTCCAAGAAGCGCTGGGACATGCTGCAGCCGGGCGATCAACAGATCGTGGCCGATGCTGCACGCGAATCGGTTGGCGTGATGCGGAGTCTGTGGAAGGAACGTGAGGATTCCGCACGCAAGACCGTGACGGCAGCAGGCTGCACCTTCGTGCGCGACGTGAACAAGCAATCCTTCCAGAGTGCGATGCGTCCTGTATATGACAAATTCGTCGTCAATATGGAACAGAAAGCCTTGTTGCAGGCGATCCAGGATATCCGCTGAAGGTTTCCGGACATGGCACGGCGCCCGATGGGCGCCGTTTTTTTGGGTTCAACCGGAGGCTTTTGTCCTGTTTGGCATTGGGCTAGTATGAGGAAGTCATGCCGGCCCGGCGGACAAGAATATGTAGAATGGCTGGCTGACGCTCTCGCGGGGTCCTCCGCAAGGGCATCCTTCCATAGGAGCTTGCCGATGAAATACGCACTTTCCGTTTGTGTCACTGCGTTGTTGGCCGTATGCCATCCCGTCCTGGCACAGGACAAGCCGGCGCCCATCTCCATCCGGGTCGTGACGCCGTTCGCCAAAGGCCATCTGTTGACGGATACCGCCGAGAAATTCAAGGAGACGCTTGAACAAGCGGCACCTTATTTCAAGGTGAGCGTGGAAGCCGGTGTCCTTAACGAACAGCGCATTGATCCGGCGATGCAGGGTTGCAAGGCTGGAGAACGTGTCGGCGAGATCCTGTTGACCGGCGGGCAGCCGATCCAGGATTACGCACCGAAGTATTTCTTCTTCAATGGTCCTTACGTGATCCGTGATTTCGAGCACTTCATGGACGTGTGGCGCAGCGACCTGGGGGCCGAGATGGCCAAACAGCTCGAAGCTCAAGGCAATCTGGTCATGTTTGAACCGGTGTATCGGGGTTACCGGCAGTTCACCAGCAACAGGCCCATCAGCACGCCCGCCGATTTCAAGGGGCTCAAGCTGCGGTTGCCACCCGTTCCGGATTGGATCGCCGTGTGGGATTCGCTGGGCACCCAGGCGGTCCAGGTTCCACTGCCCGGGATCTACGATGCATTGAAAAGCGGGGCGGCTGAAGCTTCGGAAGGGGACCTGACCCAGATCCAGTCGCTCAAGCTCAACGAAGTCCAGTCGCATCTGGTCTTGACCAATCATCTGGTGGGGTTTGGCGTAACGGCGGCGAATGCCTGCTTTTACCGTAACGAGTTGTCAGCCGCCGATCGTGCCAAGGTGCGGAGCGCGATGCGCCGTGCCGCACGCTGGGGCACACAGCACATCGTTGCCCGTGAAGCCAGCATCATTGCCCAGTTGCAAGCGGCAGGCATGAAAGTGATCAAGCCTGATGCGGATGCCATCCGCAAAGCGGCCGAGCCGGCCATCAACAAGCTGTTCGATGCGAGCTGGACGGTGACCCGCTGGCAGGAAGTGCTGAGCGAATAAAACCATCAAACAGGCCAGACCGCTCCTGGGGATCAGAAGGGTCTGGCCTGGCGTTCGGTGCAAAACACCAGAATTCACTTCCCTCGGCCCGACTTCTCGTGCACACTGCGCAGCCTGTGGCATCGAATACCAGTCCCCCTCGCCACTGTCTGTAGTGCTCCCGGTTTCACGACTCGCAGTTCTACTTGAATCCTCTGAACCTGCTTCGTCCTCCTCGACTGGTGCCGTGCGAATCGTTTCGCTTTCGGCAGGTCGACGCAGCACTCCCTACTGGAGTGATATGTCCTTTGCATCCATCGGGCTCATCGAGCCCCTCGTCCGCGCTGTAACCGAGCGCGGCTATACCCAACCTACGCCCATTCAGGCCCAGGCCATTCCTGTCGTGCTGCTCGGCGGCGACCTGATGGGTGGCGCGCAGACCGGCACCGGCAAGACCGCCGGTTTCACCTTGCCGATCCTGCAGCGCCTGGCCGAAAAGCCAGCCCGCAAACCGGGTGCGATCCGTGCCCTGATCCTCACCCCGACCCGCGAGCTGGCTGCGCAGGTCGAAGAATCCGTGCGTGACTACGGCGTACATCTGCCTTTCAAGTCGATGATGATGTTCGGCGGTGTCAGCATCAATCCGCAGATCAAGCAGTTGCGCGGCCAGGTCGACATCCTGGTGGCTACCCCCGGCCGCTTGCTGGATCACGTGCAGCAGAAGACCGTGGATCTGTCGAACGTGGAAATCCTCGTTCTCGACGAAGCCGACCGCATGCTCGACATGGGCTTCATCCGCGACATCAAGCGCGTGCTGGCCCTGTTGCCCAGGCAGCGTCAGAACCTGCTGTTCTCGGCGACCTTCTCCGACGAAATCAAGACACTGGCCGATGGCTTGCTGAACAAGCCGGTGATGATCGAAGTGGCGCGCCGCAATGCGCCGATTGAACTGGTCACCCAGCGTGCCATGCTGGTTGACCAGAAAGTCAAACGTCATCTTCTGGCGCATTTGATCACCGAGCATGCCTGGTTCCAGGTGCTGGTGTTCACGCGGACCAAGCACGGCGCCAATCGTCTGGCCGAGCAGCTCGCCAAGGGCGGCATTCCGGCCCTGGCGATCCACGGCAACAAGAGCCAGAACGCCCGCACCCGCGCGCTCGCCGAGTTCAAGAGCGGTGATCTGCAGGTGCTGGTGGCGACCGACATTGCCGCGCGTGGCCTGGATATCGCCGAGCTACCGCATGTGGTGAATTTCGAGCTGCCGAATGTACCTGAAGATTATGTCCATCGCATCGGGCGTACCGGCCGTGCGGGTTCGACCGGGGAAGCCCTGTCGCTGGTCTCGCCGGACGAAGGCAAGTTCCTCGCCGATATCGAAAAGCTCATCAAGCGCAAGATCGAACGTGTGGCCGTGCCGGCTTTCGAAATTCCGGCCAGTGCCGCCAACGAAACCGAAGAACGTGCGCCGCGTCAGCCGCAAGGTCGTGGGCGCCAGCAAGGCCAGCGCCGCGAAGGGGGCAATGCGCCCGCCAGCGCACCGCGTAGTCGGGCCGGCGGCAATGGGTCTGCGCCGCGCACCGCGCAAACACGCGCCGCAGGTGGCGAAGCTGGCCGTGCGCCGCAGGGTGAATCCCGGCGTGGCGCGCCAGGCAGCAAACCAGCGGCGTCGCGTGGAGCCACACCGGCGGGTCAGGCGCGTCGTGCCGGATCGTCTGATGCCGCACCAGGGCGTAGTCGCAGTGGGCAGGGTCAGCGCAGCAATGCGCCACGTGGTGAAGCCAATGGGAATGTGGTGCGCGCACCGCGCGAAGTGAATGGCAACGTGCCTTCGCAAGCACGTCGGGATGCGGACGGTAACCGTCCGCAAGCGGCGCGTGCCGAGAGTGCTCAAGGCGGTCTGCGTGGCGCGTTCTCGCGCGGCATCAGCGCCTTGCGTCGTCTGGGCGACAACTGAGTCGAACGTAGCGTTCCCGGTTCCGGCCGGGATGAGGGCACCAAAGGACCGCATGCGGTCCTTTGGCGTTTCTGCTGTGGATGAGCGTGTCTGGTTTTGCCGCGCGCCAGCCTCAGCGTCCCAGATCGCGCGCCAGCTGTGCCGCCAGACGTTCGGCCTGCGCGAGGTAACCCCGCCCGAACAGGTTGAGGTGGTTGAGGATGTGGTACAGGTTGTAGAGCGGTTTGCGGCGCTCGTAATCCTCTTCCAGTGGCCAGGAACTCCGATAAGCCGCATAGAAAGCCATCGGCAGACCGCCGAAGAGTTCGGTCATGGCGACATCGGCTTCACGGTCACCGTAGTAGCAGGCCGGATCGAACAGCACGGGGCAGCCATCGGGCAGCGCGCCGAGATTGCCGCTCCACAGGTCGCCATGCAGCAGGCTGGGGCGGGGATGATATTCGAGAAACAGGGCCGGGGCTTTTTCGGCGATGCGTTCGGCATTGCGTTGCAGATCACCCTTGAAACCGCTGGCGGCCGCCAGGGCGAATTGTGGTTGCAAGCGTTTCTGGACGAAAAACTGCGACCAGTTGTCGGTCTCACCGTTGTGCTGCGGGGTGCTGCCAATGAAGTTCTCCAGCGGCCAGCCAAAGTGTTCGCCAAACTCATGATGCAGGGCCGCCAGTGCCTCACCGGCTCGGCGCGCTTCAGCTTCTTCGCGCAGCGGCGCGATCTCCAGCCACTCCAGCAACAGGAAGGCATGCTCGTCAGCGCAGCCCAGTCCGATGACGGCCGGCACTTTCAATGCAGCACAGCGCGACAATGCGTGCAGCCCGGCTGCTTCTGCCTCGAACATGGGCAGGTCGCCGGCCGGGCGCAGTTTGACGAAAAGGGGACCACCCGGACCCGCAAGTTTCAGCGCCGTGTTGATGTCACCGCCAGCAACAGGCGTGGCGGATTCGATGCGCCAGGCATGGCCCAGTGTGGCTTGCGCAGCGTGCTCCAGCGCGAGGTGCAGGGCGGGTGTGAGCATCAACGCACCGCACCTTCCTGTTTGTACGCGTAGGAAAAATTGATGGGTGGCGAGGTGACAGAGAGGTAGACGAAGTCGGCCTCGCTATCGTTGATGAAGCCGTGTACGTCGCCATCGGCAAAGCGCACCACGTCGCCCGCCGCGATCGGATGCGTTGCTTCGTCGGCCAGTAGCAGCGTGCCACGCCCCTCGACGGCGATCCAGATCTGCTCCGAGGAAGCGTGTGTATGGCGCTTCTGCACGGCACCGGGCGCGACCACCACGCGGGTCAGGGTGACCCGCTCGGACAAGGAATTGTGTGGCGAGAGCAATTGCGTCGAGATGACGCCGGGATTGCTCAGAACCTTGAACTGTTCGTCGTTCAGGAATTCCATGGCTAGTCTTTCGTTGGAGCGGCCAGTGGCCGCGAATGATTTTGTGGGAGCGACGTCCACGTCGCGAAACAGCGTATCGCGACGTGGACGTCGCTCCCACAAGGCGTAAGCCGCCGCGAGCCTATTTCGCCAGTCTGGCTCGTGCCCGCGCAATCGCCGCGCGCACCTGCTCAGGCGCGGTACCGCCGATATGATTGCGCGCCGCCAGCGAACCTTCCACGGTGAGCACGCCGAAGATGTCATCCGCAAGTTTCTCTGCTGCACCCGGCACATGAGCCATGCAGGCACGCAGCGCGTCCAGGCTCATCTGCGGCAGGTCGCAGCCCTTGGTTTCGGCGGCGCGTACGGCGAGCGCCACGGCTTCGTGCGCGTCGCGGAAGGGCAGGCCCTTCTTGACGAGGTAGTCTGCCAGATCAGTGGCGGTGGCGAAGCCGAGCTTCAGCGCCTCGCGCATGTTGTGCGCCTTCACCTTGATGCCGGTAATCATGTCGGCATAAATCCGCAGGGTGTCGATCATCGTGTCGGCGGCGTCGAAGATCGGTTCCTTGTCTTCCTGGTTGTCCTTGTTGTAGGCCAGCGGCTGGCCTTTCATCAGGGTCAGCAGGGCGATCAGGTGGCCATTGACGCGGCCGGTCTTGCCGCGCACGAGCTCGGGCACGTCCGGGTTCTTCTTCTGCGGCATGATCGAGGAGCCGGTGGTGAAGCGGTCGGCCAGATCGATGAAGCCGAAGCGCGGGCTCATCCACAGGATCAGCTCTTCAGAGAGGCGCGACAGGTGCATCATCGCCACGGCCACGGCGGCACAGAATTCGATGGCGAAGTCGCGATCCGACACGGCGTCGAGCGAGTTCTCGCAGACTTCGTCGAAGCCCAGTTCGCGCGCGACGAACTCGCGGTCGATCGGATAGGTGGTGCCGGCCAGCGCGGCCGAACCCAGCGGCAGGCGATTGACGCGGCGGCGCACGTCAGCAAAACGCTCGGCATCCCGGCGCAGCATTTCGCTGTAGGCCATCAGGTGGTGGCCGAAGGTCACTGGCTGGGCGATCTGCAGATGGGTGTGGCCGGGCAGGGGTGTTGCCGCATGCTCTTCGGCAAGGTTCAGCAGATTGGTCTGGAAGTCACCGATCAGCGCGAGGATGGAGTCGATGGTGTCGCGCAGCCACAGGCGGATGTCGGTGGCGACCTGGTCATTGCGCGAGCGGCCGGTGTGCAGGCGCTTGCCCGCGTCACCGATCAGCGCGGTCAGGCGCTGCTCGATGTTCATGTGCACGTCTTCGCCGTCCAGCGTCCAGGTGAATTCACCACGCTCGATTTCGCCGAGGATCTGCGCCATGCCGCGTTCGATATCGGACAAGTCCTGATTGCCAATGATGCCCTGTCTGGCGAGCATCCTGGCGTGGGCCAGCGAGCCGCGGATATCCTGTGCCGCCATGCGGCAATCGAAGAAAACGGAAGCGGTGTAGCGCTTGACCAGATCAGAGACAGGTTCGGAGAAACGCCCGGACCAGGCACCGGAAGCGTTGCCAGAGGATTTATCAGTCATAATCTGCAGATTGGCTATCAAACTTGAATTTGAGCGGCGTACACGGACAGGGGACATGGCGGGCACACCGGGGAAGATGGCAAGTATAAAGCAAGCACCGGAGCGTTCCGTGATTCCGGAGCGCCTGCGCGTGCCGGTGCCGGATTTCCGCAATCTAGGTGCCATCCTGCGCGTCTTGGCCTGCGGCAATGTGCTGATGCTGATCACGGTGCTGGTCCGCATGCCCCATCTGCGCGAATTCAGCTATCACATGACCTTGATGATCGCGCGGGTCGAGTTGCCCCTGATGCTGCTGGCTGGGCTGTTCTACTGGCTCGGCCCCTGGCTCAACCGCCTGCACTGGCGTGACCTGACCCTGATTACCTGTTGCATGGCGCTGGCACTGGCAATTGTTTTCCAGGCCTGGATCCTGCCACCGGTGGATGGCGATGCGTTCTTGCGTGGCGTACTTTGGGCGCTGGGGAACGCCATCGCGATCGTGGCGTATTTCCGCTGGCGCCAGATCTCGCAGATGCCGGCGCTGGGCGAAGCACGCATCCTCGCACTGACTGCCCGGATCCGCCCGCACTTCTTCTTCAACTGCATCAATGGCGTGCTCGGCGTGATGCGTTCGGACCCGAAGCGGGCCGAGCAAGCGCTCGAATCGATGGCCGAGCTGTTTCGCGAATTGATGCGTGACAGCCGTGAACTGGTGCAGCTGTGCGACGAAATCGAGCTGTGCAACCGCTACCTGGAGCTTGAACGTCTGCGCCTTGGCGAGCGCCTGAACGTGAAGTGGGAACTCAAGCATGCACCGCTCAACGCCCAGGTCCCGCCGCTCATGCTGCAACCCCTTTTAGAGAATGCGGTATGTCACGGTATAGAGCCAAACCCGGAACCTGGACGCATTCTTGTGCGCATCGTCCGGCGCGGTAACATGCTTGACATGCGCATCAGCAACCCCCTCAATCCCGGAGGGGGGCGACGTGCGGGTGGCAACCGCATGGCGCTGGGCAACATCCGGGAAAGACTGACCCTGTTCTTCGACATGGAGGCGACCTTGAGCACCGAGGAGCAGGATGGCGAATTCAGGGTACGCGTACGCATACCGCTGCGGAAAGAGGAGAAATGATGGAAACGCTGGCAATTCTGATCGTGGATGACGAGGCCCCTGCGCGCGAGCGCCTGCGTGACCTGCTCGGCGATATCGCTGCCGAGCAGCCCAATCGCGTGGTCGGCATGGTCGGCAATGGTCTGGAGGCCCTGCGCCTGCTGGAGACAACCAAGGTTGACCTGGTCCTGGTCGATATCCGCATGCCGGCCATGGACGGCATCGAATTCGCCCAGCACGCCAGCCTGCTCAAACCTGCACCGCCGATCATCTTCGTGACGGCGTATGACGAACATGCCGTACAGGCTTTCGAGCTCAATGCTATCGACTACCTGCTCAAGCCGGTACGCGCCGAACGCCTCGCCGGCGCTTTGCAGAAGGCGCGTCACGCTACGCCGGTGCCGCGCGAGAGCCTGGACACGATTGCCGAACCGCGTCGCCATCTCACCTGCAGCGAGCGTGGCAAGATCCACCTGATTCCGATTGCCGACGTGCTCTATCTCAAGGCCGAGCTCAAGTACGTTACCGCGCGTACCGCCACCCGCGAATACCTGCTCGAAGAATCACTGGTACAGCTCGAACAGGAGTTTTCCGAACGCTTCGTGCGCATCCACCGCAACTGTCTGGTCGCGCGTGCTGCGGTGGTCGGCTTCGAGCGTTCGGTGGGCGAAGATGGCGGTGAAGGTTACTGGAGCGTGCGTCTCAACGGACTGGCCGAGTTGCTGCCGATCAGTCGCCGGCAATGGGCGAATGTCCGCGCAGTGCTCGGCGACTGAGATTGCCTTAGAGCTGATAGGCCGAGACGATGCCGTGCATCTCCTTGGCCAGTCGGTCCAGGTCCTGTGCAGCGTTGGCGCTTTCTTCGGCAGAGGCGCTACTCTCCTCTGACATCTGGGCGATCTTTTCGATCTGGGCTGCGATGGAGTTGGTGGCGGCGCCCTGTTCGCGGATGGCACTGGCAATCTCTTCTACCCGCTGTACCGCATCCTGGCTGCTGGCGCGGATGCGCTGGATGGCCTGATTGGTCTCCTCGGCTCCGGTCACGCCGGTGCTGACACGCCGGACTGCTTCCTGCATGCAGTCGACTGCATTGCTGGCGCTGCTGCGCATGGCATTGATCGTGGTTTCGATTTCCTGGGTCGAACTGGTCGTGCGCTCTGCCAGTTTGCGGACCTCGTCGGCGACCACCGCGAAACCACGCCCTTGCTCGCCCGCGCGTGCAGCCTCGATGGCCGCATTCAGCGCGAGCAGATTGGTCTGGTCGGCAACCTCCTTGATGACAGCCACCACGCTGGCGATCTGCTCGCCATGCCGATCCAGTTCATGGATGCGCTCGGCGGCTTCATGCACGGAGCCGGCAATGTCATTGATGTCGCGGACGGTCTGGCCGATCACCTGTTCACCGTTGGCCGCCATATGGCTGGAATCATTGGAAAGCGCGTTGGCTTCCTGAGCACGGTCCGCCACCTGGTTGATGCTGACGGTCATTTCCTCGATCGTGGCCGCCATGTCCGATGCAGCGGCGCTCTGCTGCAGCGATGCGCTGGCGACATGGGTCGAGGTTGATGCCATCTGGCTGGCCGACGCCGCGAGGGAATGCGCACCGGTCGCGATGGTTTGCAGGCTGGCCTGCATCTTGTCGATCAGGCGATTGACCGAGCCGGCCGTTGCGCCCAATTCGTCACGACGTGTGACCTGGATGCGCCGGGTGAAATCCTGCCGGGATTCAATGTGCGCCACGGTTTGCTGCATTTCTTGCAGCGATTGACGGATGCTGCGGATCAACAAGATGCTGACACCCCCGGTGATGGCGATGGCAAGCAGGCTCAGTGCCCAGGCGATATCCAGCAGGATGGTGCTTTGGCGAGTTGCGGCCTGTTGGGACTGGTCGCCCAGTTTGTCGTTGTACTCACGGTGTGCCTTGATCGCTACCCCGACGAGGGCGCCTTGTTCCACCCCTTTGCTGGTAAACAGCTCACGGGCGCCATCCGAATCGTAGTCGCGAGATTTTTCCAGCACCTGTGCGGCGACAGCATCGTAGCCACGGATCTGCGCGTGCTCATTCTCAAGCAGGGTTTTCTCCTGCGCATCCACGATCATTTCCTTGGCATAGCGGGCCAGATTCGCCTCGATGCGTTCGCGCGCGATCTTGATGGCGTTTTCGTCCTCTTTCTTCTTGGTGTCGTAGAGCTCAAGGATGTGCACGGCCACCAGCCGGCGAATGCTCAGAAAATCGCGTTCGACTTCATCGAGGAGTGCCAGGCTGGGCTGGATGCGGGTATGGAAGTCGATCAGGCTCTGCTGTGGCGCCCGCGCAGCAAAATAGCTGACGATCGATACCAACAGCAGGGACAGGATGGACGAAGCGCTCATGATGATGAGTCGCTGCGTGATGCTCAGATTCATAGGATCAAGTCCTGATTGGTCAGAAAATGGATTACCGACCGGCGCGTGGGCGCCGAATTGCCGGAATAGGCTGTATCGGCATCCGGGCTGGCGACATGAGTGTTTTTTTGTTCAAGTTTGCGCGAGGCTGATTCTGCGCAAATCTGCCGGATCGTCGGCCCCGCTTCGAACAGGCGCTTACTGCACCGTGTAGCGAAGGATGGGGATGCGCTGCAAGGCCGCGATGGAAAGCGCAGACAGGGCAAAGGTGCTCAGCGTGGTGAGCGGAATCCCGATGGCCGGATGCCACAGGAAACCATCGATGCCGACGTGTGCCAACGCCAGCAGCCACACCGGGTGGATCAGGTAGATACCGAAGGACAGCGGGGCCAGTGCGATGCACAGAGCGGTCAGCTGCTGTTGTTTGCCGGAAGCCTGGAGCAGGCCGATCCGGAACATGCAGAACCCCATGACCCATACCAGCGGATTCGGATAGGCATACATCAGGGTGATGCCGCGTTCGCCGAGCCAGGGGCGCAGCAAGCCGGCGCCCAGCGCCACGCCGAGGCCCGCTACGATCATTAATGCCCAGAGCATGCGGGTGTGATATGCGGTGTCAGGCCGGTGCGCCTGCGTGAAAAGATAGTGGCCGGCAATGAAGTATCCGGTGAAGGGCAGGAAGCTGGTGAGGAAGATCCGGCCCTCCTGATGGGTCAGCGTTCCCAGCGCAGCGAGGGTGCAACAAGCCAGCATCAGCAGGCGCAATTCCCGGCGGCTGCTGGCGGCGATCATCCGGCGCAGAAACGGCGTGATCAGATACAGGCCGGGCAGCATGTACAGATACCACAGGTGGTAATACGGCGCTCCCCGCAGCAGGCTGGCCGCGGCGCGTCGCAGGTTCCAGTCGGGTTCGGTGGCGGCGAGCAGGGTCAGATAGAACAGTGTCCACCCCAGCACCGGGCGCCACAGGCGTGCGAGCCGGCGCCGATAGAACATCAGCGCCGGCTCGGCGTTTTCCCGGCCGAGCAGGAGTGCGCCGCTGATCATCACGAAGACCGGTACGCACCAGTGGCACAAGGCGTCCATCAGGTTGGCGGTCCACCACGCATCATCCTGCTGCTTGCCCGGCAAGGCCACCAGTACCCTGGCCGCGGCATGCACACCGACTACCGCCAGCGCAGCGAGGGTGCGCAGGTATTCGAGGGAGGCGTGTGGAGCAGGTTTCATCGGGGGCAGATCGGCCCGGCCAGCGGGAGGGCTATTGCGAATTGACGTTGATGTCTTCGCGCGTGAAATTCATGGTGCGCGTCAGGACCAGAATGTCATATTCCTTGAGGATATCCGGAGGAAACGGCGCGTAGGGCGAGGCCAGCTTGACGATGCGCAGCGCGGCTTCGTTGATTTTCGGGTCGCGATCCGGGCGGACGATCTCGGCGTTCGAAATGCTGCCGTCCGGGCGGATTTCCACCGACACCAGCACGCTGCCATATAGCGAGCCGCGGGCGCCACGCGGGAAATTCAGTTCGCCGACACGCTGGACCTTGATCCGCCAGTCTTCGCCGTACTGTGCGAGTTTGTATTCCTTGGTACGCGGCGAGATGAAGCCCTTCTTGGGGCGTGCCGCGTAGTCGCTGACACCACGCTCCACCACCGCTTCCTGACGGGCGATGGCGCGCGCAGTATTCATGTCCAGCCCGCCTTTGGGCTGTGGCGTATCGGCTGGCGAATCTTCACGCCTGCTCTGGTTTTCGTGGCCGACGCTGGTATCGGAGGCTTTGCTGCGTGCCAGCAACTCACGTTGCAAGGCTTCGAGTTGGTGCAGCTTCTGCTGGGTTTCGACCAGCGCATCGCCATCGCGTGCCGTGTTCTGTGGCGGCAGCGGCGAGGTGGGCATCAGGTCTTTCTTGTCCTGCTCGCCACCGCCGTCCAGATTGGCCTGGGCCAGCGCCTGCGCATCCCGGGGCGCGCGCTGGTGGCGGGCGTTGACCAGTACCACCTGCAGCCCCTTGTCGTGTTCCTTGCGCAGGCCACTGTCCGGCATCACGAAGCCCAGGGCAAACAGCAGGCTGTGCGTCGCGACAGACGCTGCCACCCCCCAGGCCAGCGCCTGATTCGTGGCCAGCCAGCCCAGATGGATAGCGCGCGGTGCACTGTGGCTGGCAGGCGCGACAGGTTTTTTGTAGCGCGGCGGGTGAGCTTTTGCGGCAGACATGCGCGGAGATTCTACGCGAGCGGCGTTTCTTCTTCCTCGCCGCCTGTCTCATCCTCCGCAGTGGTCAGCGGAGGCAGCGTGGCGAGGTACTTGCCGCGCAACTCGATGTCGACGAGATCGGCGCGCTCGATGGCGAACTGCACGCGGTCATGGGGATTCACCCCGGCCGGCAACGAATGCAGCTTGAAGACGAAGGGCACTTCTTCCAGGCGCATGATGTTCTCGCGCAGGACCCTGGCCGAGGTTTCCTTCAAGCCGCTCTGGCGCAGCCAGCGCAGGCACCAGTAGCGCTCCATGCCGCGCTGGAAGTCGTTGTAGGCGCTGTAGGTGGCGTCGAAGTCGTTCATGGCCATGGCCAGTTCGGCCGAGCCGGGCGCAAACGGCGCCGGTTCGCCCTGCAGGTGAGCGATCAGTTGCCATTGATTGGCCAGATCCACATAACGCCGCAGCGGGCTGGAAGACCATGCGTAGCTATCCACACCGAGGCCTTCGTGCGGGCCGGAGGCCGTGCTCATGCGCACCCGTCCGCCGGCCTGGATGCGGTAGATCGCCGGGATGCCCGCTTCATGCAGAAGTTTGCCCCAGCTGGAGTTGGCAAGGATCATCAGCTCGGCCACGAGCTTGTCCAGCGGCGAACCGCGGCGGCGCTGCTCGATGGTGATGAAGCCGGGGCCGTCCTGCGTGGCCTGTGCCCAGTCGACGTAGTAGTTGAAGTCCAGCTGGTTCTGGTTGGCCGAAGGTTTGCCGCGACCGCCTTCAAGCACCGTGGCGAATTCCCACAGCACTTTCAGCTCGCGCATGTAAGGCTGATCGGGCAGGCCCGTGAGCAGCGTGTCGTCGTTGAAGACCGGTTCGAGATCGTGATGGCGCAGGTTGGCCGACACGTGTACGCGTTCGATGCAGCTGCGCATGCCGGCGATGCTGTAGTCGGGATTGACCTCAACGTAGAGCGACAAGGCCGGGCGTGCCTGACCCGCGCCGAGGGTGTAGGCCGCGACGATCTCGTCCGGCAGCATGGTGATCTTGTTGCCGGGCATGTAGACCGTGGACAGGCGTTTGCGTGCCACCGCGTCAAGCGGGCTGCCGGGGCGGATGCCCAAACCGGGTGCGGCGATATGGATGCCGATGGTCCAGCCGCCGTCTGCGCGCGTGGCGAGCGAGAAGGCATCGTCGATCTCGGTGGTGGTCGCATCATCGATCGAGAAGGCTTCGGCGGGGGCCAGTGGCAGGTCGTCCGGCAGTGGCGGAATCTCCAGCGCGGGGAAGTTCGTGCCTTCCGGGAAGTATTCGAACAGGAAACGGCCCAGATGCAGATCGTGGCTGGACTTGATCCCGCCCGCCTTGAGCAGCAAGCGCGGAATGCTCTGCCCGGATTCTTCGCTGGCGCTTTCCAGTGCCTTGGTTTCCAGGCGGTTGCGGTCCGGCTTGTAGAGCAAGGCTTGCAGCATCGGCACGAACTCGGCAGGCAGCTTGCCATCGAGCAATTCGGCTTTCATGCGCTCGACCTGTTCCGCCTGCAGACGCTTCTTCTCGGCGCCGGCCAGCGCGGCTTGCAGGATTTCGGGCGGGGCCTTGCGGAAGCGGCCCTTGCCTTTGCGGTGGAAATGGATCGGCGCAGCAAACAGCTTGACCAAGATCGCCGTCGCTTCTATTGCGGACGGCGTGTGGCCGAAATAGTCGGCAGCGAACTCGGTGAAGGCGAATTCATCCTCTCCGCACATTTCCCACAGGAATTCGATCTCCATGCCGGAGGCTTCGGTGTCGGCCTGAGCCAGCAGTTCGCCAGGGGCAGGGGCGGTAAAGCGCAGCAGCACGTTGCTCGCCTTGAGCTTGACGCGCTTGCCTGTGGCGGTTTCTACCTGCAGGGAGGAATCGTTATCGGTGAGGATGGAGCCAGTCTTGAAGGCGCCGTCCTCTTCAAACAGGACATTCATGGGATTCTGCGGGCAGGGGGTGTTTGCGACCGGCGATTATAGCCTTGTGCCCTGACAGCAGGCGTTCGCCCGCAAAAGCATTCCGAAACAGTTCTTCCTCAGGACAGGTTGATGTGGCGTTGTGCGATGCTCATGAAAAAGGGACGCCTCCTGCCGGAGGCGCCCCTTTCTGTGCCCACAGACGTGGGTTGCTGATCCGAAAGTGCTTATTTCGGCCCGACGTTGGCTTGTACGATGGTTGGAACGTTCTGCACCGAATCCAGCGTATAAGTGTAAGCACCGACCGGTGAGCCGCTGAAGGACGCGCCGGTGACCTTGGTGCCGGTGACGCCGTTGTAATAGTTGTTCGTCTCCTTGAAGGTGTAGGCATCAGTCGAACTATCCAGCCCCACCTGATTGCTGTTGTTGGTCAGGTAGTAGTAGTTGCTTTCCGAATAGATGATGCTGCCGCTACCAATCTGGAAGGCGTTGTACTGCTGCTTCGAATAGGCGACACCGTTGGTGGCGGTGATCGTGCCACTGGGTTTGCCAGTGTTGTCGAAGTAGTTGTTGTACGCATGTACCCAACCACGGACCAGCGGACGGCCGCGCATGTTCGGACCAAACCAGTTGTGATGCATGGTTACGTGCAGCTTGTTGCCACCGTAGGTGTAAGAGTCGGACTTGTTCGCGCCGATGACCATAGCCAGACGTTCACCTGCCAGATCCGTATCTGTTCCTACCCAGTTCCATACCGGGTCCGGGCTCATGTCGCGCCAAGCGGCCGTGAAATAGAAGTGGTTGTAGGACAGTGTCACATTGTCCGAAAGGAGGGCTACGCTTATCAGATCGTCACTGATGTCATAGAAAGTGCAATGGTCGATCCAGGCATTGGTGACACGGCGCAACGAAACGCCAAGATAGTTGACGCCAATGTTGTTGGAGGTGCCGGCGATTTGTTTTGGCAAGGCTTGCAAATCAGCGATCCGGCCTTTGAACGTGATGTTTTTCACCACGATGTTCTGGATGTTGGTCCCGGTGGACAATTGTTCGCCAGAGAACTTGAGTTGGATGTTTTCAAGTACGGCCTTGCCGCCGCTCGCGCCTTCGATGGTCGTGTTGTTCCAACTGGTTGAAGCGAACGTCAGCGTGGTAAGTGTCGAACCCCCGTAGATCGTGCCGCTGATGATGATGTGATGCTGGCCCGCGTTAAAAGCGGACTTTAGTTCGGCCAGCGTCGTAACGGTCACGCCTGTGGCGGTAGAGCCGACTCCGCTAGAAAAACCGCCGGTCGCGGCTTGAGCCAATCCGCAACCGAGTACGAGGGAAAGCGCGAGCGAGCACGCGCGGGCAATGCCTTGGAAAATCATAATACTGTCTCCTTTGTGGTTTTATTTTTCCGGGTTTATGTGACCGGAAACACGAACGTATTGATACCGGTAACACGAGGAGTTGTCAAATTAGGGTTTACTAGATCCGGCTTGCTGAACGTGCCTTGAGCTTTGCGGCAAGTGTCTGGTGGCGATAAAAATCGCACGAAACGCATGAATCAAGACTCAAGAATGCGGCGCAGAAGGTTGGATCAGAGATGCCGCAAGGAGGCGCTGTCTCAAGCTGCGCGGCCTGTTCGCTTGAGTGCATCCAGCGAGAACAGCGCCAGGCCGGCCCAGATGAACAGGAAACCGATCAGTGCGACATGGCTGAACGGTTCCTTGAACAGGAATACGGCTTGCGCGAACTGCAGGCTGGGCCCTACATACTGGATGAAGCCCAGGGTGGTGTAGCGCAAGCGTTGTGCGCCGATGGTGTATAGGAACAGTGGCAGCGCAGTGGCCAGGCCGGTACCGATCAGTGCGGCAATCGTGCCGGCGCCGCTGAAGTGTGCGCTGCCCTGGCTTTGCAGCCAGAGCAACCAGCCCAGAGCAAACGGCGTGGCGATCAGGGTCTCGACAAACAGACCGTCCAGCGCACCAATGGGAGCGCGCTTGCGCAGCAGACCATAGATTGAAAAGGTGAAGGCCAGACTCAGCGGAATCCACGGCAGTGTTCCTAGATGCCAGACCCGCCATGCCACACCGCCACAGGCCAGCGCCACGGCGAGCATCTGCCAGGGGCGCAAACGCTCGTGCAGGAACAAGGCGGCGAGCAGGACATTGATCAGTGGCGCAATGAAATAGCCCAGACTGGCCTCCAGGACGTGCCCATTGACGATGGCCCAGACGAAAAGCAGCCAGTTTGCGGCCGTGAGCGTGGTGGTCAGGGCCAGCAGGCCGATCAGGCGCGGCTCACCGGCAAGCCGGCGCAGCACGCCGAAACCGCCACGCCAGGCCATCACCACGGCGAGCATCAGGAGAGACCAGATCACGCGGTGGGCGACCGTTTCCAGTGCCGGGATGCCGCTGAGCAATTTCCAGTAGAGGGGCGCGACGCCCCACATCGAAAACGCGGTGAGGGCGGCGAAGAATCCGTTGCGACGACTGCGATCTGTCATTCAGCGAGCCCGGCAAAGGCGATCACGGCGTCGAGATAGTCCTCCCAACGCGTGAAACTGTGATCGCCACCGGGCAGTACGGTCTGGCGGCAAGCGGCATAGCGCGTCAGCGCGTGATGGTAGTCGAGCACCTCGTCGCCTGCCTCGGCGAGCAGCCAGAAGTTCTCCGGGCGTGAAAGTCTGGGCGTATCCAGAACCGCGATCTGGGCTGCGTGCGCGTCGGTAAAGTGGAAGCGCTGCGGGCTGTAGATCATTTCGTGCTCGCCGATGAACAGCGCCTGATCAAAGTCGGCATACGGCACGAAAGGATTGATCACCACCGCCCGGAGCCCATGTTTTTCGGCCAGATGCGTCGCATAAAAACCGCCCAGCGAACTGCCCACCAGCGTCGGCGGTGTGGGGCAACGGGCGATGCAGGCTTCGACCAGGGCAATCGCTTCCAGTGGTACCGGCGAGAGTTGTTCGCACCAGAACCCGGCCGCCAGACCGCGCTGGGCCATGCGAGTAGCCAGGGCCTGCACCTTCTGCGATTGCGGGCCGGAACGGAAACCGTGGAGGTAGAGAATCATGCTGTACAGGCGCCGAACGAAAGAATGATTGTGCCGTTGGCGTGGCAGATGTTGTCAATTATTTGCGGGCTAATGACGCTTCTGGAGCGCCGGGATGATGTCTTTCGCGTGATCCGGTCGGCAAGCGGCCGGCTGCGCCGTTGCCACGCGCCATGTGCTGCAGAGGTCTGGTTCAGATCAAAAGTTTGCGACATTCAGTGGAAGGCCGTGGCGGGACGCTCTAACATGGCAACGGTTTTGGCGTATTTTGCGGCGATGCAGCAAAATGCGTTTCCCGAGTTGCCATCCCCCTATCGGTAGAAGAAAACATGCAAACATTTTTCCTTGCCCCGACCCGGCAGAATGTGGGTCTCACCTCTGTTGCCCTTGGTGTGGTCCGCGCGCTGCAGCGTCAGGGTCTGCGCGTCGGCTTTGCCAAGCCGGTCATCCAGGACGAAACGGCTAACGAGCGCTCGGTGCATTTTGCACGCGAGATCTGCAAGATCGATTGCCCGAACCCCTTGTCGACCGCCCAGGTCGTGGCGCGCATTTCCGAAGGCCAGATCGACGAGCTGCTGGAAGACATCGTCAGCCTGTGCATGAGTGCCGCCGAAGGCGCGGATGTGCTGGTCGTCGAAGGCCTGCATACGGACCCGAGCTTTTCTTTCACCACCCGCCTGAACGCCGATATCGCGCGCAGCCTGCAAGCTGAAATGGTTTTGGTGGCGAGTGCCCAGGACGATCTCACGGTCGGCGAAGTCAAGCTGACGGCCAGCCAGTTCCGCGCCGGCGGATGCAAGATTGCCGGAACGATCTTCAACAAGGCGCCGGCCACGTTCGATCGCGCGGCTGCCGCGCAGTCCCTCGAAGGTCTGCCGCTGTGGGGCGTGATCCACAACAACCCGTCCCTGCTGGCTCCGCGTACCCTGGATGTGGCGCGTCACCTGAATGCCGATGTGATTGTCGAAGGCGAGCTTTCCAAGCGTCGCGTGCTCGAAACCGTGGTGGCCGCCCGCTCGGCAGCCGAGATGATTCAACGCCTGAATCCCTGTTCGCTGATCGTCAGCGCAGGGGACCGTGACGATGTGATGCTGGCCACCGCGCTGGCTGCCTCGCGTGGCATTCAACTCGCCGGCCTGCTGTTGACGCATGGTTCTGCCATCGACCAGCGCATTCTTGATCTGGCCGCCAAGGCGCTGGACAACGGCTTGCCGATCCTGCGCGTGAATGCCGATACCTATACCACCGCGACGGCGATCAGCCGTATCCCGCCGGCCGTGGCAGCTGACGATTTCGAGCGCATGGAGCAGGTGCTCGACAGCGTGGCTGAAGAACTCGAAACCGCCGCCATCCTGAACAGCGTGAAGGTGCCGGCATCCACCCGCATGAGCCCGCCGGCCTTCCGTTACCAGCTGATCCAGAAAGCCCGTGCGGCCCACAAGCGCATCGTGCTGCCCGAGGGTGACGAGCCGCGCACCATCCGTGCGGCCGTGATCTGCGAAGAAAAGGGCATTGCGCGCTGCGTGCTGCTCGGCAAGCCGGATGTCATCAAATCCGTGGCGGCTGCCCAGGGCGTGTCGCTGCCGGCGTCGCTGGAAATCCTTGATCCGGACACGATCCGCGAAAAGTATGTCGACCCGATGGTCGAACTGCGCAAGAGCAAGGGGCTGACCCCCGGTCAGGCACGCGACCAGCTGCAGGATACCGTGGTGCTCGGCACCATGATGCTGGCTACCAACGATGTGGACGGCCTGGTCTCCGGCGCTGTGCATACCACGGCCAGCACCGTGCGCCCGGCCCTGCAACTGATCAAGACCGCGCCGGGCAACTCCATCGTGTCTTCGGTGTTCTTCATGCTGATGCCGGATCAGGTGCTGGTGTATGGCGACTGCGCCATCAACCCGGATCCGAATGCTGCCGAACTGGCTGAAATCGCACTGCAAAGCGCGCATTCGGCGACAGCATTCGGTGTTGAACCGAAGGTTGCGATGATCAGCTATTCGACCGGCTCTTCCGGCCAGGGTGCGGATGTCGACAAGGTGCGCGAAGCCACCTCGATTGCCAAGGAAAGGGCGCCCGAACTGCTGCTCGACGGCCCGCTGCAATACGATGCGGCTTCGGTCATGGATGTCGCCGCTTCGAAGGCGCCGAACTCCAAGGTCGCAGGTCAGGCCACCGTGTTCATCTTCCCGGATCTGAACACCGGCAACACCACCTACAAGGCGGTGCAACGCAGTGCCAACGTGATTTCCGTCGGCCCGATGCTGCAAGGTCTGCGCAAGCCGGTTAACGATTTGTCACGCGGCGCGCTGGTTGATGACATCGTGTTCACCATCGCCCTGACCGCGATCCAGGCAGACGCCCAGAAGGCTTGAGCACTGACTGACGTGTTGCGTGGGTAGTTTGCCAAGGCGCCGAGGGAAACCCCGGCGCCTTTTTCATGTCTGCTGCACAGGGTTTCCGTGCGACACTGCCCGGATGTGGCTGGGCATGATCCGGCCCTCACGCGTGGATGTGTGATGGCAGACCCGAACCGGGCGTTCCGTTCGCGTAGCCGGCGACGCATTGCGATCAGGTACAGGAGCGCATGCGTATGTCCGGCAAACTCTGGAAGCAGGCTTGGGAAAACGATCAGATCGATTTTCACCAGGCCGCCCCGAATCCGCTCTTGCAGCGCTACTGGCCCGGCCTTTTGCTGGCGCCGGGCGCCAATGTGTTCGTACCCCTGTGTGGCAAGAGTCACGACATGGCCTGGCTGCTGTCGCAGAACTGCCGGGTGACCGGCATAGAGCTCAGTCCGATTGCGGTCGCCGCCTTCTTCCGCGAGAGCGGTCTGAGCCCCAGCCAGACGCGTCAGGGCCGGCTTACCCGCTGGCATTGCGAGCGGCTCGACATTTATTGTGGTGACATCTTTGACCTGCCACGCAGTGCGCTGGCCGATATCGCGGCGGTTTATGACCGGGCGGCACTGCTGGCCTTCGGTCCCGTCATGCGGCAGCGCTATGTTCGCCATCTCCGCGCGATCCTGCCCGTGGTCAGCCCGATCCTGCTGTTGACGACCGGCTACCCGGAGGATGCAGAGGCGGGCGAACCGCCCTTCGTGATCGATGCCGAAATCCATGCCCTGTACGACGCAGATTTCCATATCGAATTGCTCCATGCCGAGCGTGGTTTCGAGACCCATCCGGGGCAGGGCCACGTGGGCCTGTCGCGGACCGAAGAAAAGGCTCATCTGCTGCGCGCACGGTCCGGGCGCTGACGCATTCCGGGGACGCTCCGGCGAATGTCGGCCGACTGATTTTTCCTGAGATGGCTTGCAGTGGAATAGTTATTTCCATAAAATTGGAAATATGGAAACAAATCTTGCCGTCGCCCAACTTGCTGCCCTTGCCCAGGAAAACCGTCTGGCCATCTTCCGTTTGCTGGTGCAGCAAGATGCGGCCGGTCTGGCTGTTGGCCAGATCGCCGAAACGCTGGGGCTGGCGAACGCCACGCTGTCCTTCCACCTCAAAACGCTGACCCAGGCCGGCCTGATCGAGGCGCGTCAGGATGGGCGCTTCATCCACTATTCCGCCAACCATGCGGCCATGCATGGCCTGCTCGGCTTTCTCGGCGAGAACTGCTGCGGAGGCAAGGCATGTTGCTGATTCCGCTCCCCATTCCTTTTCTTGAAAACCACTGTCATGAATCTGTTTGAGCGCTACCTCACCGTCTGGGTCTTCCTCTGCATCGTTGCCGGGGTCTTGCTTGGGCAAGCCTTTCCGGCGCTGTTCCAGACCATCGGCCAGCTCGAAGTCGCCAGGGTCAATCTGCCGGTGGGGTTACTGATCTGGGTGATGATCATTCCGATGCTGCTCAAGGTGGATTTCGGCGCGCTGCATCAGGTGCGCCAGCATGCCAAAGGAATTGGCGTGACCCTGTTCGTGAACTGGCTGGTCAAGCCTTTCTCGATGGCGTTTCTTGGCTGGCTGTTCATCCGCCATCTGTTTGCGCCGATGCTGCCCGCCGGGCAGATCGATAGCTACATCGCCGGCCTGATCCTGCTCGCTGCCGCACCGTGTACCGCGATGGTGTTCGTGTGGAGTCGGCTCACGAATGGTGATCCGCTGTTCACGCTGAGCCAGGTCGCGCTCAATGATTCCATCATGGTCGTGGCGTTCGCGCCGCTGGTTGCCCTGCTGTTGGGGGTGGCGAGCATTACGGTGCCCTGGGATACGCTGGTAACGTCTGTGGTGCTGTACATCGTGATCCCGGTGATTCTGGCCCAGGTGTGGCGCCGCCTGTTGCTCACCAAGGGGCAGGCGGCTTTTGATGCGACCCTGGCGAAGATCGGGCCGTGGTCGATCAGTGCGTTGCTGGCGACCCTGGTGCTGCTGTTTGCCTTTCAGGGGGACGCCATCATCCGTCAGCCACTTGTCATTGCGCTGCTTGCGGTACCGATCCTGATCCAGGTCTTCTTCAACTCGGCACTGGCCTACTGGCTCAATCGTACGCTGGGCGAAAAGCACAATGTGGCCTGCCCGTCGGCCTTGATCGGGGCTTCGAACTTTTTCGAGCTGGCCGTCGCGGCAGCGATCAGTCTGTACGGTTTCGAATCCGGCGCAGCACTGGCCACTGTGGTCGGGGTGCTGATCGAAGTGCCGGTGATGCTGCTGGTCGTGCGCGTGGTCAATGCCAGCAAAGGCTGGTACGAGCAGGGAGAGGTTTGATTTTCCTGTAGGAGCGGCCAGTGGCCGCGAAGCCTTTCCCCCCAATCCAACCCATCGCGGGCATGGCCCGCTCCTACAACTTCCGAAACCATGACCACCATCTATCACAACCCCGCCTGCGGCACCTCGCGCAACACCCTCGCCATGATCCGCAATGCCGGCATCGAGCCGACCGTGATCGAATATCTCAAGACACCGCCGGACCGCGCCACACTGGTGAAACTGATCGCGGACGCCGGCCTGACGGTGCGTGCGGTATTGCGCGAAAAATGCGATCCGTATGAAAGCCTGGGCCTGAAAGAAGACAAGTGGAGTGATGCGCAACTGCTCGACTTCATGGACCAGTACCCGATCCTGATCAACCGGCCCTTTGTCGTCACGGAGTTGGGTACGCGCCTGTGCCGGCCTTCCGAGCTTGTGCTGGAGATCCTGCCCGCCGCGCAGCGAGGCGCTTTCAGCAAGGAAGATGGCGAAGTAGTGATAACGGCTGATGGCCAGCGCGTGAAATGAATCCGACCAACGCTGCGCCGTGTTTGCTGCGCGCCTGGGAAGCCCACGAGCGCGGTTTACGGGGTTGGCTGATTCATCAGGTGCATGACAAGGCGATAGCCGAGGATCTGCTCCAGGATGTTTTCCTCAAGGCGTTACGTCAGGGCGAGCGCTTCTGCAGCATCGAGAATGCTCGGGCCTGGCTGTTTGAAGTCAGCCGCAACACGCTGGCCGATCATCTGCGGCGTACGCGTGAAACCGTCGCGTTGCCCGAAGACATGAGCATTGAGGACGAAGTGTCGCCGCCGGTTGATGGTCTTACCGCATGCTTGCCGCGCGTGCTGGCGGAACTCTCACCGGCAGATCGTGAGGCCATCATCCGTTGCGATATCGAGGGCATGAGCCAGGCTGAGTTTGCCGAACGGCTTGGCATCAGTCTGCCCGGCGCCAAGTCTCGCGTGCAGCGCGCCCGCCTGCGTCTCAAGGCGCAGCTTGCCAGTGCCTGTCAGGTCAGTTTTGACGAGCAAGGCAAGGTTTGCTGCTTCAAACCGCGCGCCCCTTTGCCGGAGGGTGAAGCGGGCGATGCTGCGGAGGGCAAGTGTACTGGTGAGATTACCGGGCCAGCCCGGGCAGGGTGAGTCTGCACGAAATGGCCGGGTTGGTGCAGACTGGCTGCTTCTGTTCAAGGAGTCCCGCGTGCCCGTTCTTCCCAGCCAGTTACTGTATCTTTTCGCGTCCCTGATCTGGGGTTCCACCTGGATGGCGATCACCTTCCAGCTCGGCACGGTCGATCCTGCCGCCTCGGTGGGCTACCGCTTCCTGCTTGCCGGTGTGCTGTTCCTGATCTGGAGCCGCGGGCGTGGTGAAGCCTGCCTGCTGCCGTTGCCGCAACTGCGCTGGTCGGCGCTGCAGGGCGTGCTGCTCTTCGGTTTCAGTTACACCCTTACCTACGAAGCCGAACGGCATATCGCCTCGGGCCTCATGGCGGTGCTCAATTCCAGCATGTTGCTGTTTAACCTGATCGGCATGCGGATTGCATTTGGCCGCAAGCTGGACGGCAAATCCATGCTCGGCGCGGGGCTGGGGGGCGTGGGCATCGTGCTGGTGTTCTGGCCCGAGCTGGTGACGGTGAAAGATGCCTCCAGCTGGCTGGGTGTGGCGTGTGGCCTGGCCGCGGCGCTGCTCGCCTCGTGCAGCAATCTGGTGTCCCAGCGTAATTACCAGACCGGCGTTCCGCTGCTGGCCGGCACGGGCTGGGCGATGATCCTCGGCGGCGTCACCGCGCTGCTCATCTCGCTGGCGCAAGGCCATTCGCTCAGCTTCGACATGCGTCTGGCCTACATTGCTTCGCTGCTGTATCTGGCGGTGTTTGGGTCCGTGATCGCGTTTGCCTGCTATTTCACCCTGATCGGTCGCATCGGCGCCGGGCGAGCCGGCTATGTTGCTGTTGCCGTGCCCATTCTGGCCCTGATCCTGTCGGGCTTCTTCGAGGGCTTTGTCTGGCATGTCTGGACGGTGCTGGGCATCGTCTGTGCCGTGGCCGGCAATCTGATCATGCTTGTCGAGCCCTTGCATTGGCGTCGTCTGTCAGGACGCCTGCAGCCCGCAACGCCGCCGGCGGACTGAGCACTGCCACGCTCTCCGCCGGTGATCTCAGTTTCCGCTTGTCATGCCGAATTCGATAGGCGTTTTGACGTAGAACACGCGGATCTTCTCGGCAGCCAGCAATGCAAAGATGCGTTCGGCATCTTCCGTGCTGACGGCCAGGGTGATTTCCACTGGTTGGTCGGCCAGTTCCACGAAATGGGCTGAATGCAGTTTGCCGTCGTGGCCGAAACCTTCGCTGGCCGCGATCACCGTTGCACCGCCGATTCCGAGCTTGCGGGCTTCCTGCACCAGCCATTCGGCAAGTGGCTGTTTGCCGTGCTTGCGGTCCTGCGCGGTGAAAAAGCTCAATTGAAAGCCTTGCATGGTGTGCTCCTCAGCGCTTGAACAGGGTGAATGTGGCCATGCCGAGCAGCGTCATCGCCAGCGAACCCAGCACATGCGTGGCGATTGCGCCGCCCGCCCACAACAGCCGTCCTTGCTGCAACAGGTTGGAGACCTCGGCCGAGAAGGTGGAGAAGGTGGTCAATCCGCCTAGAAAACCGGTGATCACGAACAGCCGCCATTCCGGGGCAAGTCCGGCATGCTGGCCGAAGAACGCCACCGATAGCCCGATCAGATAGCCACCGATCAGGTTGGCCGCCAGGGTGCCGGGTGGGATCGCCGGAAACAGGGTATTCAGGCTGGAGCCGAGTATCCAGCGCAATACTGCCCCGAGCGAGGCGCCGGCACTGATGGCGAGAATCGAATTGAGCATGAACAGGCCCTGGCAAGGCGAAGAATCAGGATGCTGAAGGATACCCCGCCGCGGCGCAGATGGAGAAGGCCGTTGCGGCGGCTTGCCCGGGCCACGGCATCGCAAGCCTGGTCAGGGCTGCCGGCTTCGTCCATTGCGGGCGCACACGAGCATCCCTGCGGCATACGCGGCAAGCAGGCCGCAGAACGCCAGCAGGCTCCATTGCGGCAGGTACAGGCCGAGGATCAGGGGCTGGTGGGTGGCGCAGTCCAGCCCGCCAAGCAGACCGGCACGGAAGAAGGCTTCGTAATTGCCGATCTGCAGGTAATACAGCAGGCCGGCGCCGCAACTGCCGCTGGCGGAATCGATGTGGAACAGCAGATAGGTCTGGCGCGCAGCACTTGCCAGGCCCAGCAGCAAACCGAATTCGCCCAGGCGCAGGGTGACGCGTTGAGCACGTGGCCAGGCCGCAGCCAGCAGGAATCCGGTCCCGGCCAGCAAAAGGACCAGACGCTGGAACCAGCACATCGCACAGACTTCGAGCTGGAACCATGTACCGAGCGCCGCTACCGCGGCCACCACCGCCAGACAGCTGCTACCCAGCACCAGCAAGCTCAGGCGGGGGCGCTGGAGAAGAATGTCAGACCACATGTGAATGCCCGCAGGAAAGGAAAAGGTGGTCACTTCGAGCCTGTCCGGTGCGAATGGTTCCCGGCACCGGCAAGGGTGCTTCATTGCAGTGCGGGGTGAGCGCCCCTGTTCTCTCGCACCAGAGGGGTGCGTGAGAGTGCTAACATGCCGCGCTTTCCGGGCAGGATCTGCTGCATGCAGGCCGGCCTACGGAAGTCCGATGAGATCCTGAAAATGACACAATCCGCGTCCGCACCCGCTGCACCAGGAGGGCTGCGTCGCAGCTTGCGCACCCGTCACCTCAGCATGATCGCGATCGGCGGTTCCATCGGAACCGGCCTGTTCGTGGCCTCTGGCGCCTCTGTGGCCCAGGCCGGGCCGGGTGGGGCCTTGCTTGCCTATGCCTTGATCGGGCTGATGGTGTATTTCCTGATGACCAGTCTTGGCGAGATGGCTGCCTACATGCCGGTGGCCGGCTCGTTTTCCACCTATGGTAGCCGCTTCGTTGATCCGGCTTTCGGTTTCGCGCTCGGCTGGAACTATTGGTACAACTGGGCGGTGACGATTGCCGTGGAATTGTCGGCAGCCAGCATCGTCATGAAATACTGGTTTCCGGAAGTGCCCGGCGTGGTGTGGAGCGGCATCTTCCTGGCCGTCATGTTTGCCCTCAATGCCATTTCGGTCAAAGGTTTCGGTGAAGGCGAGTATTGGTTCTCGCTGATCAAGGTGGCCACCGTGATCGTGTTCATCGGCGTCGGCTTGATGATGATCTTCGGCTTGATGGATGGCAGCCACACCGTGCAGTTGGGTAACTTCACCAGTGGTGATGCGCCTTTCGTGGGCGGGTTGTCCACCATGATCGGTGTAGCGATGATTGCCGGCTTCTCCTTCCAGGGGACCGAGCTGATCGGGATTGCCGCTGGCGAATCGGAAAACCCCGGCAAGACCATCCCGCGCGCGGTGCGTCAGGTGTTCTGGCGGATCCTGCTGTTCTATGTCTTCGCGATCCTGATCATCGGTCTGCTGATTCCCTACACCGATCCGAATCTGCTCAAGAGCGACGTCACCGATGTTGGCGTCAGCCCCTTTACGCTGGTGTTCCAGCGCGCCGGTATCGCCCTGGCGGCGAGCCTGATGAACACGGTGATCCTCACCGCGATCCTGTCGGCGGGGAACTCCGGCATGTATGCGTCGGCCCGCATGCTGTATTCGCTGGCCCGCGAGGGCAAGGCGCCCGCGGTATTTGCGCAGCTGTCAAAATCAGGCGTGCCGTTGAATGCGCTGTACGCCACCACCCTGATCGGTGCCCTGTGTTTCCTGACCTCGGTGTTTGGCGATCAAACCGTCTATCTGTGGTTGCTCAATACTTCAGGCATGACGGGTTTCATCGCCTGGCTGGGTATCGCAATCTGCCATTTCCGCTTTCGCCGGGCTTATGTGCTGCAGGGGCGTGACATGGGCGTGCTGCCTTACCGCTCGCCCTTCTTCCCCTTCGGTCCGCTGTTTGCCTTTGCCTTGTGCCTGGTGATCACGCTTGGCCAGAACTACCAGGCCTTCACTGCCGACCGGATCGACTGGATGAGCATCGCCGCCACTTATATCGGGATTCCGCTGTTCCTGCTGATCTGGCTGGGATATCGCGCCAAGCACAAGACCCGCCTGATTCCCTTGTCGAACATCGACCTGGTCAGTGACAGCAATCCCCGCCGCGCTGACAGTGCCGATGAGGCGGATGACGATGACGACGCCATCGGCGCCGTCGTGCCTGCCCAGGCTTCCTGAGCCCACGCTCATCTGCCAAAACGCCCCGGTGACAGCCTGCATGGCCTGTCACCGGGGCGCGTCGTTTGGGCGTCAGGGGATCGCCCCGCAAAAAATCCTGCCATCCCCTGCATCCTTTTCGGCCCGCCTGCGTCTTCCCGGTATCTGCAAAGTTCTGCCGAACCCGGGATGCCGCAATGAATACGCCTAGTTCACCCTCTGACGCACACCGCCTGACACGCTGGTGCATCGCCCTGGCCGTCGCCATTCCTTTGTGGTGGCTGGTCTACAGCCGCCTGGACACTGCTGCAGCGTGGTTCGTCGAGGCGTTGGGATTGAGCCGCGCCACTCACTTTGGCGAAGCCCTGCGTTTCTTCTGTTACGACACGCCGAAAGTCCTGCTGCTGCTCACCGGCATCGTGTTCCTGATGGGCGTGATCCAGACTTTCTTTGCGCCCGAGCGCACGCGTGCGCTGCTCTCGGGCAAGCGCGCCGGGGTCGGCAATGTCCTGGCGGCGAGTCTGGGTATCGTCACGCCGTTCTGTTCCTGTTCGGCGGTGCCTCTGTTCATCGGCTTCCTGTCGGCCGGCGTGCCGCTGGGGGTGACCTTCTCCTTCCTGATCGCGGCGCCGATGGTCAATGAAGTTGCGCTGGTTCTGCTGTTCGGCATGTTCGGCTGGCAGGTCGCGCTGCTGTATCTGATGATGGGGCTGCTGGTGGCGATCATCGCTGGCCTCGTGATCGGTCAGCTCAGGATGGAGCGCCATCTGGAGGACTGGGTGCAGAAGATTGCGCGCGGCGAAGTCCGGGCGCCGGATCTGCACATGAGCTGGCTGCAGCGCTTTGACGCGGGGGGCCGCCATGTGCGCGAGATCGTCGGCAAGGTGTGGCCTTACGTGATTTTAGGGATCGCCCTTGGCGCCGGCATCCATGGCTATGTGCCGGAGGACTTTCTTGTCGCGATCATGGGGCGCGATGTCTGGTGGTCCGTGCCGGTGGCAGTGGTCCTGGGCGTGCCGCTCTACACCAATGCTGCAGGCATTATCCCGATCGTGCAGGCGCTGATCGGCAAGGGTGCGGCGCTGGGTACCGTGCTGGCTTTCATGATGAGCGTGATCGCACTCTCGGCCCCCGAGATGATCATCTTGCGGCGTGCGCTCAAGCCACGCCTGATCGCCACTTTCGCCGGTGTGGTGGCCTGCGGAATCATGCTGGTTGGTTATGTTTTCAACGCTGTCTTGTGAGAGGAGAAACACCATGAAAGTCACCGTCTACGGACCGGGCTGCGCACGCTGCCAGAAAACCGCCGAGGTCGTCGAGCAAACCCTTAGTGCGCACGGCATTCCGGTCGAGCTGGAGAAAGTCACGGATTACGCCGTGATGGCGGCGGCCGGCGTGATGAGCACGCCGGGCGTGGCGCTGGATGGCAAGCTGGTGTCCACCGGCAAGCTGCCGAGTGTGGCCGAAGTCGAGAGCTGGCTCGCCTGACCCGCCTCCGCTGAAGATTTCTGTCAATCTGTTTGTCATTATGCCGGCAAGGCTGGCAGGGGCGTTTTACGCCTGATTTTTACAAGGAGGTCGTCATGTTGGAGTCCATCGGTTTCATCGGGGCAGGGCGGATTGCGCACATCATGCTTGGAGGCTGGCGGCACGCTAGTACGCAATTGCCCCCGGTCTATGTTTTCGATGCCTCGGCCGAAGCCCTGGACGCGCTGCAAGCCGCGTTCCCACAAGTGCATGCAGCCAGTCTGGCGGAAGTTGCCGGGCAGGCGCTGGTGTTTGCGGCTCTGCATCCACCGGTGATGGGCGAAACGCTGGCGCAAGTTGCGTTACACCTGCGCCCTGATGCGCTGGTTGTGTCGCTGGCGCCGAAGCTGCGCTTGCCAGCCTTGCAGGAAAGGCTCGGAGGTTTTGCCCGCGTGGCGCGCATGAATCCGAATGCGCCGGCCATCATTGGCGCCGGATTCAACCCGGTGGCATTTTCAGAAGGGCTCCCGGCACAGGCGCGCGAGGCTTTGCTGACGCTGCTTGCGCCGCTGGGGGTTGCGCCTGTCGTGGCTGATGAACTGATCGAAACCTGTGCGGTGATCAGCGCGATGGGGCCTACCTATTTCTGGTTCCAGTTCGAAGAGGTGCGGCGTCTGGCTGAGCACTTCGGCATGGACGCACCACTGGCCCGTGCCGCGCTGGCGAGCATGCTGCACGGCGCGGTCGACACCCTGTTTGCCAGTGATCTGGCACCCAGTCGCGTAATGGATCTGGTGCCGGTTCGTCCGCTGGCGGAAGACGAGGCTGCTATCTGCGCGATCCTGCAGCGCCGGCTCGGGGCAATTCACGCACGCCTGACGAGTTAAGGACAAGCCACACCGCTAGATGCGGTGTGGGCTAAACAGACTCAGTGGTGTTGGGTTTTCTTCTTGCTGGCGGTGGCTGCGCTGGCCTTGCGCGGGGTGGTGCTTTTGCTGACGGTTTTGCTCTTGCCCACAGCCTTGCTCTTGCCGGCCACTTTGCTTTTGCCTTTCGTGGCGTGCTTGCCCTTGGCCTTGCTCTTGGACTTGGCCGGCGCCACCTTGTCCAGCGTGCAGGAATCCAGTTCGCGCACGTTCCAGCCCGCGACCGGCGTGGCTTTTACCAGCGTTTCGCGCAACTTGCTGAACAATTGGCCCTGGTTGCCGAACGCGGTGCCGCCCTGGTATTCGATGTCGGTGATCTGCCAGCGTTTCCGGATCACCTTGAGGTGGACCAGATCCTGCCAGCCCTGGGTATCCGGCTTGTCGGCCTGATCCAGATAGAAGTGTACCGGCAGGCTCGCGCTGCCCCCTTGCATGTGCAGCGCGCCCAGTGTGAAACGGGTCGGAATCTCAACGCTGCTGGAGTACAGATCGCCTTCAGCGAAGGGCGGTTTTTCACCAGGGTGCGCCAGTTCGAACTTGTCGTCGTAGCGCAGCGCGGCACCCAGCAGGCAGACCAGTTCCGGGCCGAGATAGGTCGAGAAATCGGCAAGCTCGCGTCCACTGGGCACGCCGCTGTTCTGACTCGCCAGACGGGCGGTATAGAAATTCTGAACGACCTCGGCAGGACCGGAATACGCGAAGGCGGCGGAACAAGCAAAGCTGAGCAAGGGGACGAGCAAATGGCGCATGAGGATTTCCCAGAAAGGAGATGGGCGGTGGCAAGTGTAGCGTGTGACAAGCCGGGGAGAGCGCAGTTCCTGCGAGACCTTGAGGCTGCGCAGGCGATCATCGATCAGTCTGGCGCCACGGAGCATGCCTGCTTTGTCTGCATTCTCCGCACGATTGCGTTCGACCCGCGCTACTATCGGGGCACAAGAAGATACTGGAGGAAGACATGTCATATACCCGCCGTCTCCTGGTGCCCGGGGCATTGTTGGGCGCCCTCTGTCTGGCCCTGCCGGGTCTGGCCAATGCAGCAGGTGCCGCGCCGACCGGCCTGCGCGTGCCGGCGCTGGCCGTTGATGATCACAGCGCGGTACTGGTCTGGCAAAAGCCGGCCGATTACGCGACGGTTGTCGATTACCGCGTCTTCCTGAATGGCAAAGCCATTGGCACGGCGCGCGACAATGCAGCCCGTTTCTCGCCTGCGGCACCTTATGTCAAAGCCTTCTATGGTGCGTACAAGGGCGACAGGCAGGTCAAGATCGACCAGCACAGTTTCACGGCGGATGGCCTCAAGCCGGATACCGAATACAGCTTCTCGGTTCGCGCGCTGCATGCCGATGGTTCGCTGTCTGCCCCGAGCAAACCGGTCAAACTGCGCACCACGCCACCGTCGCCGCGTTGCGACATCACCGCGCATGGCGCCGTGGGCGATGGCAAGACGCTGAACACCTCGGCAATCCAGGACACCATCACCGCCTGCCCGGCTGGTGGTACGGTGTTTGTGCCGAAGGGCGTGTTCAAGAGTGGCGCCTTGTTTCTCAAGAGTAATCTCACCCTGGAAGTGAGCGAAGGGGCGACGCTGCTTGGCTCCGAACGTGCCGAAGATTATCCGGTGAGCATGGGCTACACGCTGTACACCTACTCCACCACCCAGCGCCCGCCGTCACTGATCAACGCCCTGGATCGTTCGCGCCGGACTGCCGGTGCGTTCCGCAACATCCGCATCGTCGGCAAGGGAACGATTGATGGCAACGGCTGGAAGCGTGCGCCGCAAGCCAGTCTCAAAGATGAAGTGGGTGCCGAGATTCCGCAATACGTGTTCGGTACCAACAGCACCTACAAGAATCTCGGCATTCTGGCCGCAACCCAGGTCAACCAGGCTGTTGCGGAAGGCCTGCCCCTGGGCGCCGCCTACAGCCAGCGCCGTTCCAGCCTGATGACGCTGCGTGGTGTGCACAATCTGTATGTTGCCGGCATCAACATCGTGAACCCGGCTTTCCACGGCATCATGGTGCTGGAGAGCGAGCAGGTCGCCGTCAATGGTGTCCAGATCAAGACCTGGGATGCCAACAATGCTGATGGAATCGAGTTCGGCAACAGCGAGCACGTGATGGTCTTCAACAGCTTCTTCGACACCGGGGATGACTGCGTGAACTTCGCAGCGGGCACTGGCGAGGAAGCGGCCAAACAGGAACCGCAGCGTGATGCCTGGATCTTCAACAACTACATGCGGCGCGGCCACGGCACGGTGGTGATCGGCAGTCACACCGGCGCCTGGATCGAAGACATCCTCGCCGAGGATAACGTGGCCCATCTCACCTGGATCGGTCTGCGCGCCAAGAGCAACAACCTCAACGGCGGCGGTGGTCGCCACATCGTCTATCGCGATAACGCCCACCGTGATCTGCAGCGCGAAGGCTTCATCTTCACGCTCGAATACAGCGACGTGAACCTGCTGCTCGATTACGTGCCGGCCAAACAATCCGCACGCTTCCAGGACATCAAGGTGCTGCACAACTCCCTCGAATTCACTCCGGACTGGCAGCCCACGCCGATTCCGCAAGGGCCGAAACGCGAGATGACCGTGGTGGATTTCAAGGCCGTCGAAGTGCAGGGTGACATCAAGTCGCAAGCCTTCCATGAACGCATCACCATCGATGACCTGCTGCTCATCAATACCTCTTCGATCAAGATCGATGGTCTCAAGGAAGGCGTGCTGCGCAACATCCGCTTCGAGGATTACGCGGGCAAGGCTGATCCGCTTTCGATCAAGAATGCGCCGGACATCAAGCTGGAAAACATCCAGATACCGGCACCGAAGTAAGTTTTCAGACCCGCCCGGGAAGCGCCCGGGATTCTGCTGAGTATGGCGGGCCGCAATGCGGCCCGTTGTTGTTTGCAAAGATGCCGCCTGGAAAAACCGCTTGCATATCGCACTCCTTGTGTATTACTGTACTAATACACAAGGAGTGCATGACATGCCAGGTCGTTTTCATTTCAACCCGCAAGCCCCCGACCCCATCTATCGCCAGCTCATGGCGCAGGTGAGGCGGCTGATCGCCAGCGGCCAGCTGGCCGAGGGCGACGAGTTGCCCTCGGTGCGGGCGATTGCAGCGGCACATGCGGTCAATGCCATGACTGTCTCCAAGGCCTACGCGATGCTGGAGGCGGAAGGCGTACTGCAGCGCAACCGTGGTGCGGCCATGACAGTAGCAGCCGCCGGTCAGCAATCCGCCGAACCGCAGGCACTGATCGCGCCAGCCATCGCCCAGCTCGTCGAGCAGGCGCGGCAACTGCGGCTGACGCCGGAGCAGGTGCTGGAGGCCGTCGCCGCGCAATTCAACACCAAGAATTCATCACAAGGGGAAGCAGAATGAACGCTGCACTGATTGAAACCGAAGGCCTGACGCGCCATTTCGAAGGCCATGGCTACGCGCTGAGTGGCGTTTCGCTGCGTCTGGAAGCGGGCGCCACGCTCGGCTTGATCGGCCGCAACGGCGCGGGCAAGACCACCCTGATCCGCACGCTGCTGGGCCTGAGCATCCCGGATGCGGGCAGCGTGAAGCTCTTCGGCGAAGACGCCCGCACGCTGAGCACCGCCGCCAAGCAGCGCATCGGCTACGTGCCGCAGCAGTCCGGTTTGCCCGGCGGCTACACGGTGGCCGGCATGCTGGACATGTATCGCGGCTGGCAGCCGAAGTGGGATCAGGCTTATGCCATCGCGTTGATGGAGCGCCTGCAACTGGTGAGCAATCAGCGCATTGGCGATCTCTCGGTCGGCCAGCAGCAGGCGCTGGCACTGGTGCTCGCGCTGGCCCATCGGCCGGATCTGCTGATCCTCGACGAGCCGGTCGCCGCGCTCGATCCCATCGCGCGCCGCACCGTGGCCGCGATCCTTGCCGAGCAGCAGGCCGAGACCGGAATGAGCATGCTTTTCTCCACCCACATCCTCAGCGATCTGGAACGCCTCGCGACACATGTGGCCCTGCTCGACCATGGCAGCCTGCGCTTCGTGCGCGAGGTGGATGCGCTGAAAGACGACATTGAACTATGGCGCCTGCCGGCCGGCGTGGCCGTGAAGAACGTCCCGGACTTCCCCGGCCTGCTGCGCCGGATCAGCGAGCCCGCGCCGGCGGTGCTGGTCGATCTGGCGCAAGGCGCTTCGCGTGAGGCGCTGGAAAGCCAACTCAGCGGCGCGCTGCAGGTGCAGAAGCTGACGCTGGAAGACTTTGTGGTGGAGAGTTTGAAATGAGCCACGCCAAATTATTCTGGTGGATCAGCAGCGTCGTGGAGCGCAAGGTCTTGTATTGGGCGTGGGCCTTGTTTTGCGCGCTGGGATTGATGCTGATTGGCTTTTTATTGAATCTATCCAGGTACGGGGATTGGGCGCTTGGCGGCTATGCCGTGATCGCAGGCGTGACCGTGATTGCGTTTCGCAGCGTGAGCTGTGAGCTGGGGCAACTGGCCCGCAACGAGGCGCTGCGGGTGCTGCCTGGCTTTGCTTCGTCGCTGTTGCGCGGGGTTTGGCTCTGTTTTGCGCTGCTCTTGAGCGTGGGAGCAATTCTGAGTCTGGGCTTGAAATCATGGCTACCGGTGATAACTGTGGCCTATGCAGCGGCGGTTGCGGCTTGCCTGATCCTGCCTGTTTCAACAAGCCAGCGCTTTGCTGCCAGTGATCGAATGCGTTTGCAGCAGCTCGGTGCGGACAACATTACGTGGGCCGCGATGCTGACCCTGTTTTTGCCAGCGCCGGCCTTGCGCTACTTGCCTGAGATGTGGGTGTTCGGGGGCATGCTCGGGCTGGCGCTGGTCATGTTACTGGCGCTGCCGCACCGCCTGGTCTGCATGACAGGAAAATTGCCGGCTGCCTGCAGCCACAGTGTGTGGAGTCAGCCCAGTCTCGCGGTGTTCGGCAGTGCCTTGGTGCTCGTGGTCTTGCCCTTCCTGCCCGTGTGGAACAGCGGCAGAAGCTCAACGCTGATGTTCATGGCTATTCCCTGGATGGGGCTGACAGCCTTGGGGCGCGAGGCTGCGGCATTGCGCGCGCTGTTGGGGCGCTCGTGGCTGTCGGGCATGGATCGCCGTCACCTGTGTTTACACAGCATCGGACGATTGTGTGTGGCGATGGCAAAGGAATTGTCGATTTACCTCTGCATTCTGTTGGCGGGTTACGTATTCGGCATGACCAGTCTGGAACAATTGACCTCCGCAATAACGATGGTTCTTACGTTCGGACTGGTCAATGGATTTAATGGTATCGAAGAAATCCTGCATGGCCTGCCGGTGAATCAATCAAGCAAGTCCTCACTGCGGGTCATTCTGAAATTTCTGATTGTCATGGCGCCGAGCGTAGTGATTGGGGTGATGCTCATCGCGAAACATCCGTTCGGCGTGTATGGTCTGGCGGCTTTGCTCAGCCTGGTGGTGGCGCTGATCTGGTGGGTGCGGGATCATCTGCGCCGCTTCGAAACAGTCGAGCTGTGGTAAGCAAAGCCTGAAGAACTGCATTTTCTGAAAGCAAGGATTTCACGCAGCGTATGTCAGGGGCCTCGCAAAGGTCGAACGGACATTGCCGGAGGCGTGGTTGTTACACCACGCCCTGTGCCCGCATGGCATCTGCGACCCTGACGAAGCCGGCGATGTTGGCGCCCTTGGTGTAGCTGATGCGGTTGCCGCTGAGGCGACCGTAGCGGGAGCATTCGTCGTGGATGTTCTGCATGATCTGGCGCAGACGGGTGTCCACCTCTTCGCGTGACCAGGACAGGCGCATCGCGTTCTGGCTCATCTCCAGACCCGAGGTGGCGACCCCGCCAGCGTTGCTGGCTTTGCCGGGAGCGTACAACACGTCGTTCTCTTCGAAGAGTTTCGAGGCGTCTGCGGTGGTGGGCATGTTCGCTCCTTCGGCAACACAGATGACGCCGTTTCTGAGCAGGGCGGCGGCGTCTTCGCGATTCAGTTCGTTCTGGGTGGCGCAGGGCAATGCCACGTCCATGGCGATGCCCCAGGGTTTGGTGCGGGGCAGGTAGCGCGCGCCGACACGGTGCGCGTAGTCGCTCAGCGAGCCTTGCTGGCGGTTCTTCACTTCCATCAAGGCCGCGAGTTTCTTGGCGGTGAAGGCGTTTTCGTCGACGACCGTACCCGTCGAGTCGGAGACCGTGACGACGCGTGCGCCCAGCTCCAGCGCTTTCTCGATGGCGTACTGGGCCACGTTGCCGGCGCCGGATACGCCGACACGCAGGCCATCGAAGCTGCGGCCACGCCGCTTGAGCATCTGCTCGGCGAAGTACACCGTGCCATAGCCGGTGGCTTCAGGCCGGATCAGCGAGCCACCGAAGCCGATAGCCTTGCCGGTGAAGGCACAGTCGCTGCGATTGCTGAGTTTCTTCATCATGCCGACCATGAAGCCGACTTCGCGCTGGCCGACGCCGATGTCGCCGGCCGGCACGTCGGTATCGGCGCCGATGTGGCGGTACAACTCTGTCATGAAGGCCTGGCAGAAACGCATCACTTCGGCGGGGCTCTTGCCCTTGGGGTCGAAGTCCGAGCCGCCCTTGGCACCGCCCATGTGCAAGGTGGTCAATGCATTCTTGAAGGTTTGCTCGAAGGCGAGGAACTTGAGGATGGACAGATTGACCGAGGGGTGGAAACGCAGCCCGCCTTTGTAGGGACCGATGGCCGATGAGTGTTGTACGCGATAGCCGTGGTTGAGGTGTACCTGGTCGCGGTCATCCGTCCAGCATACGCGGAAGCTGATGATGCGCTCGGCTTCGACGAGGCGTTCCAGCAGGGCATCCTCCAGATATTCTGGATGCTCGCTGACGAAGGGCCAGATGCTCTCGATGACTTCGGTGACAGCTTGCAGAAACTCGGGTTGCTGCGGGTGGCGTGCTGCGATGTGGGCGATGAAGCTTTGTGAGGTGGGATGGTGCAAGGCATGGCTCCGCCCTGACAGGGTCGCACAGGCTGTGGACCGCTGCCCGGATCAATGTATGAAAATTGGTTAAGACTGGCTGTCTAGTGTCTGGCCGGGTAGGTGACGTCGAGTACGGTGAGTTGACGCACTGTTCCATCCGGGAAGATCCAGTCGATGCACTGTCCGGTGGTCAGCCCGATCAGGGCTGCGCCGACCGGCGCAAGTACGGAGACTCTGCCGAGGCTGGCGTCGGCATCTTCGGGGAAGACGATTTCGACCTCGCGGCAGACGCCCGTGGTTTCCTCACGGTACTGCACGCGCGATTGCATCGTGACCACTTTGCCCGTAATTAGTTCTCTTGGAACAACAATGGCCCGCTCCAGCTCCGCACGCAGCTCTTCGGATAATGGCATGGCCATCAGCCTGATAAAGTCATGATCGATGAGGATAAGGTCGTTTTCCTGCATTTAAGCCTCTGTGTGCGGTGCTTGCATGTCATCCGTCAAGCATCGAGACCCATCATAAAGGGGGGCTGCAGGCTTGATAAGCCCGGTAGATCGCACAATACTGTTTCTGTCTGGAAACAATCGAGGTGGCCGTGCAAGATATCAAGGACATGCTGATCTTCGCCCAGGTGGTGAAGTCGAAAAGCTTCTCGGCGGCTGCCGAGCAGATGGGCTCTTCCAAATCGCATATCAGCAAATCTGTTGCGCGGCTGGAAGCGGCCCTGGGCGTGCGCCTGCTTCAGCGCAGTACGCGCAGCCTCAGCCTGACGGAGATCGGCGGTGCCTACTTCGAGCATTGCGACCGCATCCTCGATGAGCTGGCACAGGCCGATAACACGGTCAACCGCCTGCATCAGGAACCGCGTGGCACCTTGCGTATCAGCACCTCGGTGGCTTTTGGTACCTTGCATGTGGCGCCGGCCTTGCCGGACTTCATGGCGCAGTATCCGGATCTGTCGGTCGACATGACGATCAGCGACCGGCTCGTGGATCTGGTCGATGAGAGCTATGACATTGCGCTGCGCATCATCGCGGAGCCGGGGTTGAACCTGGTGGCGCGCCGTGTCTCGCCGATCCGCCGGAAGATTTGCGCCAGCCCGGCCTACTTGGCGCGGCGTGGCATTCCTGGCACACCGCAGGACCTGATCGGCCACAATTGCCTGAACTACACCTATCAGAGTGCACAGGGCATCTGGCAGCTGAAAGGGCCGGATGGAGACTGCGCCGTTCCGGTCTCCGGCAGCTTGCGCATCAACGATGATGAGGCCCTGTCGCAGGCCGTGCTCGGCGGTTTGGGGCTGGCCATGTTGCCGACTTTCATTGCTGGCCAGGAATTGCAGGCGGGCAGGCTGGTGGAAGTGCTGCCGGGTTACCTGCCGGTGGATCGTTTCCTGTATGCGGTGACACTACCCAATCGGCATTTGCCGTCAAAGGTGCGGGTGTTCGTCGATTACCTCATGCAGCGTTTCGGCCCGCAGCCGTATTGGGACTGAATGTTGCAGCGTCCATTCAAACCCTGCAGAGCTCCCTTGTTTGATGCAAATAGGCTATCGAAATGCGCCGCTCCCCTATACTGCGCGCAGGCCTTCTTTATGGTGGACATCATGCGTAACAAAACGATGTGGATTGTGCTGGGCGTGAGTTTGCTGCTCATGCTGGGCAGCTTCTGGCTGGGAGCCAGCAGCACACACCTGAATGTGACCCTCAACGGCCAGCCGGTCGAAGGTCTGGCTGCTGTGGGGATGGCAAGTGGTGGCTGGCTGATAGGCGTGCTGGCGGGAGTGTTTGCGCTGGGGCTGGTGGCATTGGTGATGCTAGGCGTGTCTGTTCTGCTTGGCGGGGTGTTTGCACTGGTGTTGCTGATCCTGTTGTTCGCCTTCGCTCCGTTCCTGTTGCCGGGCGTGCTGCTGGCTTTGGCGCTGGCCTGGTTCCTGCGGCGCAATGCGCCGGAAAAATCGGACAAGAAAGAGTAAAAGCATGTTCAAACGACAGCTGTTTTCCGCCTTTCTGTGGATGCTGTTTTCATCAGCAGCGTTTGGCGCTGCATGCGAATCCGAGGATTTCACGCAGACGGTGTCCGGTGCCTCGCAGTGCCTGCTGATGCGGCACTTTGGCAACCTGACGCCGGAGACGCTCGTGGTATGGCTGCATGGCGACGTGTCCTCCGGCGGACCGGCGAATTACCACTTTCCGTATGCCGAGAAACTGGCGCAGGAATCCTTCGCCGGCAAGGTCTTGTCCGTTGCGCTGGTGCGCCCCGGTTATCCGGACGGCAGCGGTGCTTCGTCCGGCGTGGCAGAGGCGAGCAGCGGTCGTTCGGATCACTACACGAGGGAAAATCTGAACGAGGTCGGCACGGCCATTGAACGTTTGCGCGCGAAGTACAAACCGGCGCGGCTGGTGGTCGTCGCTCATTCCGGTGGCGCAGCCACCACGGCGTCACTGGTCGGCATGATGCCGGGGGTGATCGATTCGGCCGTTTTGGTGTCCTGCCCATGTGACACAGTGGCCTGGCGCACCGGTCGGCGTGCCTGGAGCAAGAGCGAGAATCCGATGAACTGGACCGACAAGGTTGCGACGACGACGCGGGTGATAGCCCTGACCGGCGACAAGGACGACAACACACCGCCAGCATTGGCCGAGGCCTATGTGGCGGCGTTGCAGGCGCGCCAGATCGATGCACGCTTCCAGCTTCTGCCGGGGGAGAACCACAATTCGGCTTTCCGGCCGGCGAGTGTGTATCCGGTGTTGCAGCGTGTGCTGACGGAGTCGCAAGGAAGCGTGAAATGAAAATTGTGAAAGTGGAAAACGGAGGGTGCAACACAGCCGCCATTGCCTTGTTGCTTGCAGCTGTTTTTGCCCCGATCCTGTTGCGTCCCGGCAGTTTGCCCAGCGTACCTGACTGGACGGGGGCTGCGGTGTCAGCCCTGTGTCTGCTGGGCGGCTTGTGGAAGCTCGCGCAGGCAGGGCGCGTGAATCGCGTCTACATCTTCGGGCTGGTGGCGTTGCTGGCGCTGGTTCTGGTCTGGAGTCAGATCCGCTAGGTTTTGCGGGCCTAGAGCTCGCCCGGGTCTACATCCATGTGCCAGCGCAGATCCCTGGGGATTTTCAGGGCGTAGAGCAGCGGCATCAGATCGGTGAGCAGGCTTTGCAGACCCGGGCGGGTGTCGGATTCGATGACGAGCTGGGCACGCTCCAGCTTGGCGCGGCGGACCAGGCGCATCGGCACCACGTCGTAGAGGCGCACCGCGCTTTGCAAGGCGCTGGCGGCATCCCGCGCCCGGGCCAGGAAGGCCACTGCTGTGTCGAGTGCGGGCGCTTCGGCGCGTAATACGGCGTGGAAACCATAGGGCGGGAATCCGGCCAGACGCCGGTCGGCCAGCTCGCGCTTGGCGAAGCCGGGGTAATCGCGACGTGCCAGGTGTTCGTAGAGCGGATGCTCGGGGAATTCGGTCTGAACCAGCACCTCGCCGGGCAACTCGCCGCGCCCGCTGCGGCCGGCGACCTGCATCAATTGCTGGAACAGGCGCTCGGGGGCGCGATAGTCGGCGGCATAGAGGCCCGCATCGGCGCCGACGATGCCGACCAGCGTGAGCATCGGGAAGTCGTGGCCCTTGGCGAGCATCTGGGTACCGACCAGCACATCGATCTCGCACGCTTCGATGCGGCTGCGGACTTCTTCCCATTGCGCCGGGGTACGTACTGCATCGCGATCCACGCGCTCGATGCGCGCATCCGGAAAAAGTTCGCGCAGGCGTTCTTCGAGGCGCTGGGTGCCACGCCCGAAAGCATGCAGATCCTGATTGCCGCAGCTGGGGCAAACGCGTGGTACGGCTGTCTCGCTGCCGCAGTGGTGGCAGCGCAGGCGCCGGTCGGCCGCATGGAAGACCATGTTCGCCGAGCAGTCCGGGCAGGCGCTGATCCAGTTGCATTGCGGGCAGGCAACGACCGGGGCATAGCCGCGCCGATTCAGGAAGACCAGGCTTTGCTCGCGGCGTTGCAGGCGTTCGCTGATGGCCTGGACCAGTCCTGGCGAGAGGCCGTTGTCGAGCTTGACGCGACGCGTGTCGATGCGTCGCAGCGCGGGCGGGCGTTCGGCCACGGCGGGCACGGGCAGGTCCAGGCGCGTATAGCGTCTGGCTTGTGCATGCAGCCAGGTCTCCAGCGAGGGCGTGGCCGAGCCGAGCACGATCGGCAATTTCTCGTGGTTGGCGCGCCATACGGCCAGATCGCGTGCGGAGTAGCGCAGGCCGTCCTGTTGTTTGAAGGAGGCGTCGTGCTCCTCGTCGATCACGATCAGGCCCAGACGTGGCAACGGCACGAAGACCGACAGACGCGTGCCGAGCACGATGTCCGCCTCGCCTTTCAGTGCCTGCACGAAGCCCAGCGAACGCGCGCCATCGGCCATGCCACTGTGCAGCGAGACGAGGTTGGCGCCGGGGAAACGGCTTGCCACGCGTTCCATCAGCTGCGGCGTCAGGCCGATCTCCGGCACCAGCATCAAGGCCTGTTTGCCCTGAGCCAGGGTGTGGGCGATCTGGTGCAGGTAAACCTCGGTCTTGCCAGAGCCGGTGACGCCAAAGAGGAGGAAGGGCTTGAACGTACCGGCAGCGGCATTCACGGCTGCCACGGCGGCGGACTGGGCATCGTTGAGGCTCAGCGCCCCGATGGGTTCGCGCTCGCCTGCGCGGGCGACGGTTTCGAGCCAGCCTTTGGCGCGTGCTTCGCGGATCGCGGCACTCGCATCGCCTTCCAGATCACCGAGCAACTGGCTGCGCCGACGCGCGCCGGCGGATTGCACCGCAAGGACTGCAGACAGCGCGCGGGTCAGTTTCCTGGCTTCTCCGAGTACAGCACGGCCCGTTGCGGTGGTGGCAAGCCAGGGATCGTCGTCACGTGGCAGCTTCACGGCGCGGCGGATGCCGGGGGGCAGGGCAGCGGAAATCACCTCGCCGAGCGGATGCTGGTAATAGCGGGCGGCGAACTGGGTCAGTGCCAGCCATTGCGCAGGCAGGGGCGGTACATCGGCCAGGACTTCAAGCACGGGCTTGAGCTTGTCCAGCGCCAAGGCGTCGGGCGGATCGATCTCGACGATGACGCCGGTCTTCTCACCTGCCCCAAAGGGCAGGCGAACGCAGCGTCCGACGGCCGGTCGTGTTTCAGGCGCCGCCAGGTAATCAAACAGGCGGGGCTTGGGCAGCGGGAGGGCGACGCGGACGATGCGGTTCAAAAGAAACTCTTATGGGCTGATAAAATTCTTATACATCAAATGTTTGGCGCATCAATCTGAAGTGTTTTGCACAGATTGCCTCGCAAGATGTTGCTATAGCGTTACGTTCTGTTTTATCCACAGATTCTGTGGATAAAAATGTGAGTAGTGATCAGGTGAGCTTGGTCGCAGCGGGGCTTGCACAAGCATGCGGATTCGTGCTAAGGCAAAATAAATGCGTTTAAGTCTTTATGAATCAATAGCTTATTTGTTTGAAGAAATATTTCCGTGAGCCGGGTGTGCGAACGCTTGCGGCGAAAGTGTTCTTGTGCATAAGTCAAGCCCCCGCGGATCGGCCTGCGACGGGCCTGACCGCCGGAGGCCTCTGCGGGACGGCTTCCCGTCTCGGTTTGCGTGTCACCTGTATGCAACATGGCCGTCACAGATCGTTCACAAGGCCGTCCGGCTTCGCAAGGCACGGCTGTGGCTGTGAACGGTTTCGACCAGTACCCGGACATTGTCGTGCGGCGCATGCTGCGAGATGCCGTGGCCCAGGTTGAAAACGTGGCCGGGCCGGGCGCCGACAGCATCCAGGATGCGCCGGGTTTCGGCGGCCACACCTTCTGGCGAGCCCATCAATACGCCCGGGTCGAGGTTGCCTTGCAGGGCGACCATACTGCCCACAAGGGTATAGGCTTGAGCGATATCAACTGTCCAGTCCAGCCCCAGCGCGTCGCAGCCGGTATCGGTCATGTCCGTGAGCCACTGGCCGCCCCCCTTGGTGAACAGCACGACCGGAACGCGTTCGCCATCGTGCTCGCGCTTGAGCCCGGCCACGATCTGGCGCATGTAGGCCAGCGAGAACTCGCGATAGGCCGGGGTGCTGAGGATGCCGCCCCAGGTATCGAAGATCATCACGGCCTGGGCGCCGTGCTCGATCTGGGTGTTGAGGTAATCGGTGACAGTGCGGGCGTTGATGGTGAGGATGCGATGCAGCAGATCCGGCCGGCTGTACATCAGCGCTTTGATGTGGCGGAAATCGTCTGAACCACCGCCTTCGACCATGTAGCAGGCCAGCGTGAACGGACTGCCGGAAAAGCCGATCAGGGGCACCTTGTTTTTCAGCGCCTTGCGGATTTCGCTGACAGCCTTGAAGACGTAGTCGAGCTTTTCCATGGCCGGGACTTCCAGCGCCTGGATGGCTGCTTCTGTACGCAAAGGCCTTGCAAAGCGCGGGCCTTCGCCTTCGGCAAAAGACAGCCCGAGGCCCATCGCATCCGGCACGGTGAGGATGTCGGAAAACAGGATCGCTGCGTCCAGCGGGAAACGCGCCAGCGGCTGCAGCGTGACTTCGGTGGCGAAGGCGGCATTGCGGCACAGATCCATGAAACTGCCGGCGTGCGCCCGGGTGGCGCGGTATTCCGGCAGATAGCGACCGGCCTGACGCATCAGCCAGACGGGGGTGTAGTCGGTGGGCTGGCGCAGCAGGGCGCGCAGTAGGGTATTGTTATCGGGTCGGGACATGGAGCGCCGCCACAGTTCAGTTGGGGAGGGAGATTCTAGTCTCTCGCTTCCGCCTTGTCGCCGGCCCTCGCACGCAAGCTGCTAACATCGGCGTTTTACACGCTTGTCACCTTCATCGTGCGCCTGTTCCGCTTCTTCAGGATCATCACCGTTGCCCGGCGTTTTGGTCTGGATCAGATGATCCTGGACCATGCAGCCAACACCCGCGTGGGTGAATGGGTCCAGCGTCTTTTGCCCGTGCGCCGTTTCGCCGAGCCACGTGCCGTGAGATTGCGGCTGGCGCTGGAATCCCTGGGCCCCATCTTCGTCAAGTTCGGCCAGATGCTGTCGACACGACGTGACCTGCTGGCACTGGATATCGCCGACGAGCTGGCCAAGCTGCAGGATCAGGTGCCGCCTTTCCCGTCGTCGCAGGTGCTCGAAGTCCTGCAAAGCGAATATGGCAAGCCGGTTGGCGAAGTGTTCCGCCGCTTCGAGGTGACGCCAGTGGCTTCGGCCTCTGTGGCACAGGTTCACTTTGCCGAGCTGCCGGACGGCACCGAAGTCGCCGTGAAGGTCTTGCGTCCGGGGATCGAACCGGTGATTGCGCACGACCTCGCGCTGATGGATACCGCCGCCGCGCTGATCGAGAAGCTCTGGCGGGATGGCAAGCGCCTGAAGCCGCGCGAGCTGGTTGCGGAATACGCCCGTCATCTCGACGACGAGCTGGACATGATGCGCGAGGCCGCGAACTGCTCGCAGTTGCGGCGCAACTTCCACGACTCTCCCCTGCTTGCGGTACCCGAAGTCCATTGGGATTTCTGCACGCGCAAACTGATGGTGATGCAGCGCATGTACGGCACGCCGATTTCGCAGATTGATACCCTGCGTGCCCAGGGCGTGGACCTCAAGGCCCTGTCGCGTGCCGGCGTGGAAATCTTCTTCACCCAGGTGTTCCGTGACGGTTATTTTCATGCCGACATGCATCCCGGCAACATCTTCGTGACACCGGGTGGCCAATACGTGGCGCTGGATTTCGGCATCATGGGGACCTTGAATGACAGCGACAAATCCTATCTCGCACAGAATTTCCTGGCCTTCTTCCGGCGCGATTACGAGCGCGTGGCGCAGGCCCATATCGATGCCGGATGGGTACCGGCGCATGTGCGCGTGGATGAATTCGAGACCGCAATCCGCGCCGTATGCGAACCGATCTTTGATCGTCCGCTGAAAGACATCTCTTTCGGCAAGACCCTGCTGCGCCTGTTCCAGACAGCACGCCGTTTCGAGATGGAAGTGCAGCCCCAGCTCGCTATGCTGCAGAAAACCCTGCTCAACATTGAAGGCCTGGGGCGTCAGCTCGATCCGGATCTGGATCTGTGGCAGACCGCCAAGCCTTTTCTGGAGCGCTGGATGAGCGAGCAAATCGGCTGGCGTGCATTCATCAGGCATATCCAGGCCGAGGCCCCGAACTGGGCGGTGACGCTGCCGCAGATCCCGCGCCTCCTGCACCGTGCGCTGAACAGCGATGTCTCGCAGCGTGAGGCCGAGCGCCATGCGCAACTCCTGCGCCTGCAGCGCAAGCGCAATCGCTGGCTGGCCGTGCTGACCCTGGCGGTGCTGGGAATACTGGCCCTGCAACTGCTTGGGCGCTTGGCATAACGCAAGGACAAGGGATTTAGTCGCGGGCAGGGGCCGGTTCCGGTCACGCGTCGGTCACGACACTGCTATGATCGACGCTCCATTCACCGGGAGCCTTGATCATGTCCAGTCGCTTGCGTGGTTTGCTTGTCTGCGTCTCCAGCTGTTTTCTCTCCCTTTCAGCCATGGCCCAGAGCTGGCCCAGCCAGCCGGTGAAGATCGTGGTGCCCACGCCAGCCGGCAGTTCGGTGGATATCGTGGCACGGGTGATCGGCGAAAAACTCACGCCGATGCTTGGCCAGCCCGTGATCGTGGAGAACCGGCCCGGTGCGGGCGGTACCATCGGTACCGATGCCGTGGCCAAGGCCCGCGATGGGCATACCCTGCTGATGGGCTATAACGGCCCGCTGACGGTAGCGCCGTCTCTCTATCCCAAGCTGCCCTACGATCTGGCCAAGGACTTTGCGCCGGTGATCCTTGTCGTCACCCAGCCGAATGTGCTGGCCGTGCGCAGTGACCTGAAGGTCAATAACATCAAGGAACTGGTGGCATTGGCCAAGGCCAAGCCTGGCCAGCTCGATTACGCTTCTGTCGGGAATGGCTCGCTGTCGCACCTGGCGATGGAAATGCTCAAGATGTACACCAACACCTACATCGTGCATATCCCGTTCAATGGTGGCCCTCCTGCGGCCCAGGCGCTCAATGGCGGTGAAGTGCACATGGCCTTTGCGGCCCTGTCGAACCTGCAGCCGTTGGTAAAAGCCGGCAAGGTGAAGCTGATCGCGGTGTCGAATGGCCGCCGTTCGGTTGCCGCTCCGATGGTGCCGACCGTTGCCGAGCAGGGTTTTCCGGGCTTCGACGCAACCACCTGGAATGGTGTTCTGGTGCCGTCGAACACGCCGCGTGAGGTGATCCTGAAACTCAACAAGGCAATAGGCCAGATTCTCGCCCTGCCCGACGTGCAGGCGCGTCTGCTGGCTGCAGGGGCGGAGAGCGCGGGCAGTACACCGGAACAGTTTGGCGCCCTGATGAAGTCCGAACTTGCGGCCTGGCCGGCTGTCGTCAAGCGTTCCGGTGCGAAACTGGATTGAATGAATGAAGCATTTTCTTGCGCATCCTGACCGGTTGGCAGGCCTGCTCTTCGTCCTGTTCGGCGCAGGCTTCGCGATTGGTGCTGGTGCGTATGATATGGGCACCGCAGCACAAATGGGCCCGGGGTTTTATCCGCGCTTGCTAGGGGGCTTGCTGGTCTTGCTGGGCATCGCCATCTTTGTCACGGCACAGGGCAAGGATGCACCAGGAATAGCGGGGCGTCTGCCGTGGCGGGCATTGCTGGCCGTCTGCGCGGGTGTAGCCGTGTTCGGACTCAGCCTGGAATGCTTGGGGCTGTTCATCGCGTCAGTACTGCTGGTCGGCGTCTCCAGTCTCGGGCAACCGGGACGCCGTTGGGGCGAAGTGGCGCTGAGTGCGCTGGTGCTGGCCTTGCTCGCCTGTGCGGTGTTTGCCTGGGGCCTGAAATTGCCCTTGCCGGTGTGGCCGAAATTCGGGTGAGTGAGTCATGGATCTGCTGAACCATCTGGCCCTTGGGTTCCAAACGGCACTGTCGCTGCACAATCTCTTGTATTGCTTCATCGGCGTCTTGCTGGGTACCGCGGTCGGGGTCCTGCCGGGGTTGGGCCCGTTGTCGACCATCGCGATGCTGCTGCCGATGACATATGCCTTGTCGCCGGTTTCTGCCCTGATCATGCTTGCCGGGATTTACTACGGTGCGCAGTACGGTGGTTCGATCACCGCGATTCTCGTGAATATGCCGGGAGAATCTTCTTCGGTGGTGACCTGTCTGGATGGCTACCAGATGGCACGCCGCGGGCGGGCGGGGGCGGCGCTGGCCATCTCGGCGCTGGGGTCGTTCTTCGCGGGCTCGGTGGCGACCGTGATCATTGCGGGTTTTGCGGCACCTTTGACCGATCTGGCGACCCGCTTCGGCTCCGCCGAATACGTGGCCTTGATGGTGCTGGGTCTGGTTGGCGCCGTGGTGCTGGCGCATGGTTCGCTGCTCAAGGCGCTGGCGATGATCGTGCTGGGCTTGTTGCTGGGGGTGGTGGGGACCGACGTGAATTCCGGCACGGCACGGTTTTCCTTCGATGTGCCCGAGTTGATGGACGGCTTCAATTTTGTGGTGGTGGCGATGGGCCTGTTTGCCTTTGCCGAGATCATCCGCAATCTGGAGCAGGCAGAGGCCGGGCAGACCGTGTTGCAGAAAGTCGGCAGTCTGTGGCCGACGCGCGCTGAACTGCGCGAGGCTTTCCCGGCGGTGCTGCGCGGGACTTGCCTGGGGTCCCTGCTCGGTGTGTTGCCCGGTGGCGGGGCGGTGATGTCTTCGTTTGCTTCGTACTCGCTGGAGAAGAAGGTTTCGCGCCATCCGGAGGCATTCGGCAAGGGAGCCATCTGCGGCGTGGCCGGGCCGGAATCGGCCAATAATGCGGGGGCACAGACCTCCTTCATTCCGATGTTGACCCTGGGCATTCCGCCCAATCCGGTGATGGCGTTGATGGTCGGGGCGATGACCATCCACAGCATCCAGCCCGGCCCGCAGGTGATGAGCGCGAATCCGGAATTGTTCTGGGGGCTGATTGCATCAATGTGGGTCGGCAATGGCATGCTGCTGGTGCTCAACCTGCCCTTGATCGGGGTGTGGATCAGGATGCTGTCGCTGCCTTACCGCTTGCTGTATCCAGCGATTCTGTTGTGCTGCGTGATCGGGGTGTACGGCATGCAGAACAACGTTTTCGATGTGATGCTGATCCTGCCCTTTGCCTTGCTCGGATATCTGTTTCACCGCCTGGGCTGCGAGCCGGCACCGCTCTTGCTAGGGTTTATCCTCGGCCCGATGCTGGAGGAAAACCTGCGTCGTGCGCTGCGTCTGTCGCGTGGTGATCCGACGGTCTTCCTGACCCGCCCGATCTCGCTGGTGCTGCTGCTGATCGCGGCCGGCCTGTTGCTGGCGGTGCTGCTGCCCAAGGTCCGGGATCGCCGCGAACAGGTGTTTGTGGAAGATGATTAGAGTTCTTGCGTAGCATCATCTACGTGCGGACTCCCGCCGTTGCGGGCTACGTGTGGGCCACAGGTCCCGCTATAATCGGCGACGGTTTTTTTGTGGGCCGCAGAGCCTTTTGTCCGGGGTCATTCGTCAATGCTGATTGCTGCTGTCATTCTTTATCTGCTGGTCTCCATCGTGATCGGCCTGTATGCCGCTACGCGTGTCAATAATTCGAGCGACTACGTCACTACCGGCCGTCACCTGCCGTTCTACATTACGGTAGCCACTGTTTTCGCGACCTGGTTTGGCGCTGAAACGGTACTCGGTATCTCGGCAACTTTTGTGCGCGATGGCTTGTCCGGCATCATCGCGGATCCTTTTGGTGCCGCGTCTGCGTTGATTCTGTTTGGCTTGTTCTTTGCGCTGCCCTTGTATCGCATGAACCTGATGACGCTGGGCGATTTCTACCGGCGGCGTTATGGTCGCAGCGTTGAAATCATTACCTCGATCGTGATCACGATTTCCTATCTGGGATGGGTCGCTGCGCAGATTTCCGCATTGGGACTGGTGTTTTCGGTGCTTTCGCATGATGCGATCAGTCGCGAGTATGGCATGCTGATTGGCACAGGCGTGGTGCTGCTCTACACCTTGTATGGCGGGATGTGGTCGGTCGCACTGACTGATTTTTTGCAGATGAGCGTGATTGTCGTCGGTCTGCTCTACATCGCCTGGGCTGTGGGTGACATGGCTGGTGGCGTGGGCGTGGTGGTGGATCACATGAGCAGTCATGGCAAGCTGGAATTGCTGCCGAGTGGCGGCTTCCTTGAGTGGGTGGCGTTCATTGCCGCGTTCTCAACCATGGCCCTGGGGTCTATGCCGCAGCAGGATGTATTCCAGCGCGTGAATTCTGCCCGTAACGAAACCGGTGCGTTGTGGGGGACCGTCACGGGGGGCGTGGGCTACTTTTTCTTTGCCTTCGTTCCACTCTTCATTGCGTATTCCGCCAGCGTCGTGGCGCCCGAGCTGGTAGCGCAGCAACTGGCGCCGGGCGGTGATTCACAGATGATCCTGCCGCGCCTGGTTCTCGAACACATGCCGATTGCGGCGCAGGTGATGTTCTTCGGCGCATTGCTCTCGGCGATCATGAGTACTGCTTCAGGGACCTTGCTGGCGCCGTCTGTGACCTTCTCCGAGAACGTGCTGCGCGGGTTCATGCCAGGCATGGGTGATATCCGTTTCCTGCGCATGACGCGCATCGTGGTGGTGGTGTTCACCGTGCTGGTCATGGTTTTTGCGCTCAACAGCGAGGCTTCGATTTACCAGATGGTTGAACAGGCGTATTCCGTCACTCTGGCGATGGCGTTTGCGCCGCTGGCTTTCGGTTTGTACTGGAAGCGTGCCACCAATCAGGGGGCCATCGTGGCTATCGTGGCTGGGTGTGTGGTGTGGCTGGCCTTGTTGCTGCCGATGATGGGCTGGGTGGCCGCGCCAGAAAGCTGGATTGATCTGGCCAACACGGTGCCACCGCAGTTTTTTGGTCTGCTTGCCAGCATCGGCGGGATGATCGTCGGCTCATTGCTGCCCCAATGGATTCGTAATACGCCTGTGGCGCTGCATGACCATGCGCGCAGTCATCATGATGCCGACCATACGCATGCGATGGCGGCCGCCCAGCATACGCCGAGGAAGCCCTGATGATGGCCGGGACCGTCTGAGATGGCACACAGCAGCCGCTTGCCACGCTACCTGTGCGTGGCCTATGCGCTGCTGACCCTGTATGTATGCCTGTTCCCCTTCAAGGGCTGGACGGATTCAGGCATCAGCCCTTTCGCCTTCCTGATTGCTCCCTGGCCAAAGTACAACCAGCCTCTGGATATCTATCTGAATGTGCTGGGCTTTGTGCCACTGGGCTTTACCTTTGCGGCGGCCTTCCACAAACGCTACCGTACTTCCGGCGTCGTGCTGCTGGCCCTGCTGGCAAGCGGAGGCTTGAGTTTCACGGTCGAGTTCCTGCAGAACTATTTGCCGACGCGGGTGGCGTCCAATCTTGATCTGGCGACCAATATCGCCGGTGGTGGGCTGGGGGCGTGGGCGGGCTTGTACGGGGGAAAGATCTTCGATGAGGGCGGCTGGGTGCAGCGCTGGCGTGAACGGCACATCCTGCCCGGGCACATCGGTGAGCTCGGAATGATCCTCGTGGCGCTGTGGTGGCTGACCCAGCTGGAGCCCAGTACGACCCTGTTCGGGACCGGCGATCTGCGCGTGCTGTTCGACCTGCCTGCACCGATGGCTTTTTCCGCACGCCGCTACATGGTGCTGGAGCTGGCCATCACCACGAGCAGTACGTTTGCGTTCGGGCTCTTGCTGCTGCGTTGTCTGCGGGCAAGCAGCATCGGACTGCTGGTGCTGGTCATGGCGGTGGGGCTGGGGCTGCGCTCGCTGGCCGACTACATCTTCCTGGTGCCGGCCGATCCGCTGCAATGGGCCACGACGGGTGGTGTCCGTGGTCTGGTGCTGGGGCTGGTCCTGCTGCTGGTGGCGAGCCGCTTGCCACGCTGGACGCAGCACAGCCTGACAAGTCTGACCCTGTTGCTGAGCACGGCCCTGGTCAATCTGGCGCCGGACAATCCCTTTGTGGATGCTTCCGTGCGGACCATCCAGGAGGGGCATTTCCTCAACTTCTACGGGCTGACCCAGCTTTCTGCGGCGCTCTGGCCATTCCTTGCGCTGGCCTACCTGTCCGCGCAGGCGGCCGTGATCCGGCGATATTGAGCGGGTTTCAGACCTGGATGCCGAAGCGGCTCAGCAGTTCTGCCGTTTCAAACAGCGGCAGACCCATGATGCCGCTGTACGAACCGTTGATTTCGGCGATGAAAACCGCCGCATGCCCCTGGATGCCATAGGCGCCAGCCTTGTCGAACGGCTCGCCGCTGGCGATGTAGCGCTGGATGGCCGCATCGCTGAGTTCGCGGAAACGCACCGTGCTCACGTTCAGGCAATGTTCGAGACGTTCCCCTTCGACGACGGCCACTGCCGTCAGGACCCGATGGGTGCGACCGCTGAGCTTGCGCAGGATGGCGTCGGCGTGATGGACGCTGTCCGGCTTGCCGATGATCTCGCCATCCAGTTCCAGCGTGGTGTCTGCGGAAAGGATCGGCTGCGGACGCAGATTGCGCCAGACGATGCGGCGCAGTGCGCCTTCGGCTTTGGCACAGGCAACGCGGACCACATAGGTTTCAGCATCTTCCCCGGGCAGGATGGCTTCGGAGACATCCTCATCCTCACGAGGTGGCACGCGGAACATCAGCGTATCGAAATCGATGCCGATCTGATGCAGCAATTCACGCCGGCGCGGGCTGCGCGAGGCCAGATAAATGCGCGGATGCAGGTTCAGCGACATGACAGACGGGTTCTCACTCGCGATGATAAGGATGATTGTTCATCAGGCTCCAGGCGCGGTAAAGCGCTTCAGCCAGCAGCGGACGCACCATGGCGTGCGGCAGGGTCAGGCTGGAGAGGCGCAGCTTCTCGTGTGCCTCGGCTTTCAAGCCCGGATCCAGACCATCGGGGCCGCCGATCACGAATGCCACGTCATCGCCCAGCCCCATCCATTTCTGCAGACGCTCGGCGAGCTGGCGCGTCGAGATGTCGTCGCCACGCTCGTCAAGCACCACCAAGCGACGTCGCGCAGGAATGGCCGCCCGCAAGCGGTCGGCTTCGGCCGCCATCATCGCTGCCGGCGTCTTGCCGGTCGTGCGCGGTTCGGCCTTGACTTCGATGAGCTCCAGCGGGCAATCGCGGGGCAGACGCTTGGCAAATTCGGCGTAGCCGGTTTCGACCCAGGCCGGCATCTTCGTGCCGACTGCTGCGATGAGGAGTCTCATTCCTCTTGTGCGGCGGCCTCGGTGTCGGCGATCAGCTTGCGCCGGCGGGCCGGCGTGGTGGACCACAGTTCTTCGAGGTTGTAATAGGTGCGCACGGCCGGCTGCATGATGTGAACCACGATTTCGCCCAGATCAACCAGGACCCATTCGCCACTGTCTTCGCCTTCGGTACCGAGGACTTCGCCGCCGGCTTCCTTGACCTTGACCACCACATTGTTGGCCAGCGCCCGGGTCTGCCGGTTGGAGCTGCCGCTGGCAATGATGACGCGGTCGAACAGGGAGGTGAGCTTGGTGACGTTGATGACTTCGATGTCGGTGGCTTTGACATCTTCGAGTGCTTCTACGACGATTTTCTGGAGCTTGAGGGTGTTCATGCGGTACGGGGCAGGTGTGAGTAGAGGTGATGGGCCTGAATATAGTCCAGAACGGCAGGAGGCAGCAAAAAGCGTGCATCTTCGTCGTGAGCCAGTGCATGGCGGATCAGGGTTGCAGAGATTTCCAGCGACGGAATCGTGAAGGGCACGATGGCGCCGGCCGGCTCGGATTGCAGGATGCGCACATCCTGAGCCAGGCGTTGCGGACATTCCTCGGCGAGTTCGCCGCCGTAGAGGGCGTCCGCGAGAACGTAGCCGGGGCGCGTGGCGACGGCAATATGGGCCAGCCCGAACAGTTCGCGCCAGCGATGCCAGCCGGCCAGACCGAGGAAAGCATCCGCACCGAGGATCAGTACCAGCGGGCGCATCGCGCCCAGCTCCTTGCGCAGGCGTTCCAGGGTTGCCACGGTATAGCTGGTCTGCTGGCTGAGGACTTCGGCGGGGTCAACTTCGAAGCCGGGCAGCCCGCACGTGGCCAGTTCCGTCATCGCCAGGCGATGCTCGGCGGGCGTGCCGGGGCGAGCCCGGTGCGGCGGTTGCCCGGCAGGGATCAGGCGCACCGCACCCAGTCCGAGACGCTGCCGGGCTTCGATGCCCAGGCGTAGATGGCCGTGATGGATCGGATCAAAGGTGCCGCCCAGCAGCCCCAGCGCGGATTGCGTACTCACGGCGTGGGCCAATCACCGAAGATGTCGCGGGCGCAACTGAAGTAGGCCGCGCACAGTACCGGCACCAGCACCATCAGCATGAAGCCTGAAAACATGCCGGCAATGGGCGCGGAGAGACCGCCGATCACGCTCAGGAGCAGGCTGGGCAGGATGTCGCCAAGGATGCCGAAGACAAACAGCATGACGAACAAGGCTGCCAGGTTGCGCCAGCAGGCGATGAAGCTGAAGAACAGGGCTTTGAAGAGCGGAACCTTGCGCAATGCGATCAAGGGGGCAGCAAAGAAGGTCGCCATGTTGAACGGAATGAAAAACAGTGCCATCCACATCGCCAGCTTGGTGATCTGGGATTGGGTCCCGGCTGGAATGTCCCCCCCCTTGGCGGCTATCGCGGCGAAAGCCTGGATATCAAAGCGCGTGATGGCCAGGGCGATTCCGCTGCAGAGCAGGATGCCGGTCAGCCAGACCCCGGTGAGCAGGAGCAAGCCCGGCAGGCGGGCCTTGGTGAAACAGGCAAACAGCAGTTTGACGTGCGGGAAGCGGCCCTCGGCCAGCGTGCTGCACAACAGGAACATGCCGACCTGCAGCGGGAAGATCAGCGGCAGGGTGAGCAAGGGACCGATGTTTGTCAGGACGATGGGCAGCAACAGGCACATCAGCATCGTCATGGCCGAACTGGTCAGCGGCAGCGGCGCGCGGAGCCACAAGCGGAAACCGGCCTGGAGCCAGCGCCAACCCTGGCGCGCGGGAAACGCATGGGCTTGCATCAGGAATGGACTCCACTCGGGGTGATGAACAGTTCCTGATAGGCCGCATCCAGCGCGCCAATCACGACCGGGATGTAGATCACGATGCCGAGGCCCGCCGGAATCAGGGCGACGATGAAGAGCACGTAGAGGCTGATGGCGAGCAACAGGATTGCGCCGATATTGCGCAGGCTGGCAGCGAGTGACAGACGCATGGCTTCCAGAGGAGGCGCCTTGGCATGCATGACCAGCGCCGGGGCAAACAGCATGGCCAACAAGAGCAGGCCCCACAGCAACAGGAAAATGCCCAGCGCGATGCCCAGATCGAACAGCATCCCGACGATGCCGCTGGCGAAGCTGTTGATGGTGCTGCCGACCGGCAGGCCCAGCAGGCTGACCAGCAGGCTGCCGCCTAGCGCAAGCATCACCAGCAGGTGTACGAGAACCAGCGGGATCGCATAAAACAGGCCGATCAGGGTCAGGTTGCCGGGGTGGCGGCGAAAACCTTCGAACATCTGCAGGAAGTGCATTTGGCCCAGCCGTGCTTGTGCAGCGGCATGCAGCATGCCGCCGAGCAGCAATGCCAGCAGCAAGGGAGGCAGGATCGGGCCGATCAGAGGAACCGGGACCAGCATGGTCGAGATGGCCAGCATGGCAAAGGCGCATAGCGCCATCAGGACCCAGTCCGCCGGATGGCGGGCGAACATGCGCCAGCCTGCAGCCAGCCAGGCAAAGCAACGTCTGGCCGGAACGCGTTGTGGCACGGGCAGGTGATGCCAGCCGTGGCGGGCGGGAACCAGGGAGTTTGAGTCAGGGGACGGTACTTGAGTCATGAGGCCGGAGGATACGGACAGCTGCAATGATGGGAGCCTGCAAAGGCTAGCACAGATCAGGCCGACCTACCGCCCATCGCGTTGCGGGCGCGAGCCCTTGCGCGGCTCACGGCAGGATTCCTGGCGGATTTTCGGGGCTGGACGCCTTCGCAAGCTGTTGCGCTTGCCACAAAGTGTGACGAAATTGGCACTTCTGCAAAAGCTTCGCCGATTAGACTATGTGGCGGGTAACACGCTCTGGCGCCAAGGAAACGTATTATCCAATTTCCCGCTTCATGAAGCCGAATTGATGCCAAAGCACAGTGAGTCTCTTCTTTGCCGGTTGATCTGTATGTGGGGTGGCCTGTTTCTGCCCGTATCGGTGACGTTTGCCGCAGGGGTTGAAGAGGCGGAAGGCAGTTATTTCGAAGACCTGCCCACGGTGTTGACGGTTTCCCGCTTGCCCCAGCCCCTGAACGAGGCGCCGGGGGCGGTGACGGTGATCGACCGGGCTTTCATCCAGGCCACCGGCTACCGGGATCTGGCGCGCATCTTTCGCCTGGTGCCGGGCATGCAGGTGGGGCAGGAGCGCGGGAGCAGCCAGTGGGTGACCTACCACGGCCTGAGCGGCACCAATCCCTCCGAGATGCAGGTGCTGATCGATGGCCGTTCGGTATACACGCAGGCCAACTATGGGGGCGTGGACTGGACGACCCTGCCGGTGACGGTGGACGAGATCGAGCGCATCGAGATCGTGCGGGGTTCCAATCCGGTGAGCTACGGCGCCAATGCCTTTCTCGGGGTGATCAACATCATCACGCGGCACAGCAGTGACGAGCCGGGAACGCGGTTCCAGCTCAATGCTGGCGGGGCGGGCATCCGGGATGTTGCCGCGCGGACCACGGCACAGGTCGGTGCCCTGAGCATGCGGCTGAATGCGCAACACCAGCATGACCATGGATTTACCGCGCTGTATGACGGACGCGATGTCAACCTGCTCGATCTGCGGGGAGACTATCGCGTGTCTACGGTCGACGAGCTGGGCTTCCGGGTCAGCGCAACCCAGGCTGAAAAGGATCTCGGCTATCCGGACTCGGCGAACCAGAACAATGCCTTGCATACCCAGTACAGCCAGAATTACAGCCTGCAGACGCAATGGACGCATGTGCCTAAGCCTGGCGAGGAATTGCAACTGCATTTCTACCGCAATCAGGAGCGGCTCAACGAGCAATGGTATGCGCATGCCGCGCCTTACCCGCCGTATTTTCCGAATGGTCCGTATGCACTGATTGATGCCAACAAGCGCGCGGTGCGTGATCACGCCGAACTGCAGCACCGCTTTACTCCCGGGGCCAGGACACAGGCCGTATGGGGGCTCGAAATCCAGCGTGATGAAGTGCATGCGCCGGCCCTGTATGCCGGGCGCGAAACGGTTGCTTCCGACCTGTATCGTGGTTTCGGCAGTCTGGAATGGAAATTCTTGCCGAGCTGGCAGCTGACTGCCGGCGGCGCACTGGAGAAATTCGAGGACGAACCGCTGCATTTCGCACCACGGACCTTCATCAACTGGCAGGCCAGCCGCAGCAACACCTTCCGTGCCGGTTACGCCCGTGCCTGGACGCAGCGTCCGACCTATGAAAAAGAGAGTGATGTACAGGTCACCGATAACCAGTTCGGGGTGCTCATTGCCCAGCCCTATGTGCCGAATCCGGATCTTCATCAGTCCCGGGTCGACAGTGTCGAACTGGGCTATCTCGGACGCTTCAGCCCGCTGGCTGCGTCACTCGATGTGCGCGTGTTCCGCGAGAAAGTCACCGGCTTCATCTATCGGCAGGCTGTCACCTCCAGTCTGAGCCCGATCCTGCAGAGCGCGCAGGATTCGGCGCAGTACCAGAACGCCCCCAATCCGGTCATGCTCACCGGCGTTGAATACCAGCTCAAGTTCTCGCCCTGGCATGGTGGCAACTGGCTCTTCAATCACGCCGTGATCAATACCAAGTCGATAGATGAAGACATCCAGCGTCGGGTCGCGCCCTATACGCTAAGCCTGAGCTGGCAGCAGAACTGGGGCGCGGGGTGGTCCTCGATGATCACCGGTTTGCGCATGGGGCCGATGGCGGGGGGCGATGGCATCGTGCCGATCTACTCCTATGTTGCCCCGGCTTACAACAGCTTTGATGCGCGCATCGCCTATACCCGCCGCTCTGTCAACGGCAAAAAGGTCGAGTACTCCTTGAATGCCATCAATCTCGGTGAGCACCACCAGGAAATCGCTGATCGTTCGCAACAAAGCTTGCGTGGCAGTGTCCCGGCAAATGTCGTTTCGCCGATGGTGTACGTCGGCATGGTGCTGGAGATGTAAGGCACGCGGGATGCGGGAGCGACGACCACGTCGCGAAAACCTGCTGTGCGACGTAGTCCGCTTTCGCTATTCATTTCACGCCTTGCGTGCGCTTGAGGAAATCCCGCAGCGCCTTGCCGGTGTGGGTCTTGGCCTTGAGCACGCCCTGCAACGGGCCTTCATACACCACGCGGCCGCCCTCATCGCCGCCTTCCGGTCCCATGTCGATCAGCCAGTCGGCCTCGGCCATCACATCCAGATCGTGTTCGATGACCAGTGCAGTGTTGCCCGCTTCGACCAGGCGATGCAGCGCAGTGATCAGCTTGGCTACGTCGGCCATATGCAATCCGACTGTAGGTTCATCCAGCACGTAGAGCGTGTGCGGGCTTTTGAACTTCGAGGCGCGCGCGGCCGGGTCGGTTTTCACTTTGGCCAGCTCGGTGACGAGCTTGATGCGCTGCGCCTCGCCACCGGAAAGCGTGGGTGAGGCCTGGCCCAGCGTGAGGTAGCCGAGGCCTACATCCTGCAACAGCCGTAATGGATGCGACACCTTGGGGTGTGCGGCGAAGAACTCGACGGCTTCGTCGACCTCCATCGCCAGCACCTGCGCGATGCTCTTCTCGCGCCACAGGGCGGTGAGCGTGTCGGCGTTGAAACGTGCGCCGTCGCAGACTTCGCAATGCACTTTCACGTCCGGCAGGAAGCTCATCGCCACGGTCTGCACGCCCGCGCCTTCGCAGCTCGGACAACGCCCGTCGCCGGTGTTGAAGGAGAAGCGTGCAGCTTGCCAGCCACGCAGCTTGGCGGTTTCTGTGTTGGCGAAGAGCTTGCGGATTTCGTCCCAGAAGCCGACGTAGGTGGCAGGACAACTGCGCGGGGTCTTGCCGATCGGCGTCTGGTCCACTTCGAGCACGCGGCCGACTGGCTGCCAGCCGGTGATCGATGCGCAGCCCTGTATGCCGCTGGCAAGTTTTTCTGTACGCGGCATCGGTTTGGCGGATTTGCGCCCGGCGGGCTTGGCTTTCTCGTCTTCGTTGCCGCCGATCAGGCGCTTCAGGTTGGCGTGCAGCACATCACGCGCCAGTGTGGATTTGCCGGAGCCGGACACGCCGGTGACCACGGTCAGGCGGTTTAGCGGCACACGCACATTTACGTCCTGCAGATTGTGCTGTTTTCCCCCTGTCAGGACGATGAAGGGGTCTGCAGACCCAGGCGCTGCGCGGCTGTGCAGCGGGTGCTGCAGCGGCTCGCGCAGGCATTGGCCGGTGACCGAATCGGGCGAGGCAATCAGCTGCGCGGCTGTGCCCTGGGCGATCAGGCGACCACCGCGGGTGCCGGCGCCGGGGCCGAGGTCCAGCACTTCGTCGGCACGGCGGATGGTTTCTTCGTCGTGCTCCACCACCACCACCGTGTTGCCCTTGGCGCGCAAGGCTTCGAGCATGTCCAGCAGCACGCCGTTGTCGCGCGGGTGCAGGCCGATCGAAGGTTCGTCGAGCACGTAGCACACCCCGCGCAGATTGCTGCCGAGCTGGGATGCCAATCGGATACGTTGGGCTTCTCCGCCGGAGAGCGTGGGCGCGCCACGATCCAGCGCGAGGTAGCCGAGGCCCACGTCGCGCAGGAAGGCGAGGCGGTGCTTGAGTTCGCTGATGATGTCGCGGCCGATGCCGGCTTCGCGGCCTTCGAGCTGCAGGCCATTCACCCATTCGCCCAGCGCGTTCACCGAGCGTTTGCTGTAGCCGGTGATCGACACGTCGCGATAGCGCACTGCGCGCGCTACCGGGTTGAGGCGTTCGCCGTGGCAGCTGCGGCATTCCACTTCCGCGCCGTCTTCGTCATCGAGCCCGGCGAATTCCATTTCGGCGACGTCGACCTCGGGGTCCTTCATCCATTTCGGAATCTCCACGCCGGTGCCGCAGCAGCTCTCGCACCAGCCGTGCTTGGAGTTGTAGGAGAAGAGGCGCGGGTCCAGTTCCGGGAAGCTGGTGCCGCAGGAGGGGCACGCGCGCAGGGTGGAGAACACGGCGTCGCCGCCTGCCGGTGTGATTACGCGGATCGTGCCCTTGCCGATACCCAGCGCGTCGGCGAGCTTCTCGCGCAGCTCGGCCTCGTGATTGGCATGCACATCCACATCGCATACCGGCAGTTCGATGTTGTGTTCCTTGAAGCGGTCCAGACGCGGCCAGGGTGAGACCGGCAGAAACTCGCCATCGACGCGCAGATGGGTGTAGCCCTTGTTCTTGGCCCAGCGTGCCAGCTCGGTGTACAGGCCTTTGCGATTGACCACCAGCGGCGCGAGCAGGCCGATCTTCTGGCCGCGATAGTCGCGCAGCAGGCGGGCGGCGATGGCGTCCTGACTCTGCGGTTCGATCGCGCAGCCGCAATCCGGGCAGTGCTGGGTGCCGAGCTTCACGAAGAGCAGGCGCAGGAAGTGATGTACTTCGGTGAGCGTGCCGACCGTGCTCTTGCGCCCGCCGCGGCTGGTGCGCTGCTCGATGGCCACCGTAGGCGGAATGCCGTGGATCGCATCGACATCCGGCTTGCTTGCCGGCTGCACGAACTGACGCGCGTAGGCGTTCAGCGATTCGAGATAGCGACGCTGGCCTTCGGCAAACAATATGTCAAACGCAAGCGTGGATTTGCCCGAGCCGGACACGCCAGTGACCACGGTGAACTTGTTGTGCTGGATCGCCAGTGAGACGTTCTTGAGGTTGTGCTCGCGGGCGTGGGTGATCTGGATGGTGTTGGGCGCCTGCACCGGCAGATAACGCACGCGCGGCTCGGCGGCCTTGAGCGGCGCAGCATCGAGCCGGTATTTCGCCAGCGCGCGGCCGGTATGCGAGCGCGGCTCGGCGATCAGGTCTTCAATCGTGCCGGCGACGAGAATCTCGCCGCCCGCATCGCCACCTTCCGGGCCGAGGTCGATCAGCCAGTCGGATGTGCGCATGACATCCAGATTGTGCTCGACGACCAGCACGGTGTTGCCGGCATCCACCAGCGCGCGCAAGGCACGCAGCAGCTTCTCGATATCGCCGAAATGCAGGCCGGTGGTGGGTTCGTCGAACAAAAAGAGCGACCCCTTGGTCGAGGCTTTCTTCTTCGACGATTTCGCCGCGTATTCCGCCAGATGCCCAGCGAGCTTGAGGCGCTGGGCCTCGCCGCCGGAGAGCGTGGGTACCGGTTGGCCGAGGGTCAGGTAATCGAGGCCGACATCGACCAGCGGCTGGATCGCGCGTACCAGGTCCTTGTCGCCAGCAAAGAAGTTCAGTGCATCGGCGCAGGTGAGTTCCAGCACCTCGGCGATGTTCTTGCCCTGCAGTTGCAGTTCCAGAATCTCCGGGCGATAGCGTTTGCCGTCGCAGTCCGGGCAGCGCAGATATACGTCGGAGAGGAACTGCATCTCGACATGCTCGAAGCCGTTTCCGCCACAAGTCGGGCAGCGGCCATCGCCCGAGTTGAAGGAGAAGGTGCCGGCGGTGTAGCCGCGTTGCTCCGCGTCGGGCAGGGCCGCGAAGCGCTTGCGGATCACGTCGAAGGCGCCGACGTAGCTGGCCGGATTGGAGCGTGTGGTCTTGCCGATCTGGCTCTGATCGACCATGACAATGGCTTCGATCAGGTCTTCGCCGACGAGCTTCGCAAACGCGCCCGGCGCTTCGGTGGCTTCGCCCTTGGCCTTCTTCAGTGCGGGCCACAGCACATCCTGAATCAGCGTGGACTTGCCCGAGCCGGACACGCCGGTGACGCAGACCAGCCGCCCCAGCGGGATGGAGAGATCCACATTTTTCAGGTTATTGGCCGTGGCGCCGAGCAGCTTCAGGCACGGGGTTTTGACTTCAACCTTCTGGCGCACCAGACCGGCGTCGACCTGCTTGTGGCCGCCGAGGTACTGGGCTGTGAGGGTATCCGTGCGGGCGCGTAGCTCGTCCGGCGTGCCGTTAAACACGATGTTGCCACCGGCAGCACCCGGCCCGGGGCCGATATCGACAATGCGATCAGCATTGAGCATCACGGCCGGATCGTGCTCCACTACCACCAGCGAGTTGCCCGCATCGCGCAGGCGGCGCATCACGCCGTTTATACGGTCGATGTCGCGTGGGTGCAGGCCGATGGAGGGCTCGTCGAGCACGAAGAGCGTATTCACCAGCGAGGTGCCCAGCGCGGTGGTCAGGTTGATGCGCTGCACCTCGCCGCCGGAGAGCGTGCGGCTCTGGCGATCCAGCGTGAGATAGCCGAGGCCGACCTCACACAGGTAGCTGAGTCGCCCGCGAATCTCGTTCATCACCAGATCGACCGCATCGCCCGCGCTGCCTTCGATCTTCAGCGCGCGGAAGAAGTCGCGCGCACGCTCGATTGGCAGGCTCATCGCGTCGTGCAGCGAGAGGCCGGGCAGGGCTTGCAACTGCTCGTCGGCCAGGCGCATGCCCTTGGGGCGGAAGCGCCGCCGTTGCGTGCCGAGCGCGGCATCGGCTTGTTCTTTTGAGCCCACGCGCCACAGCAGCGAATCGGTCTTTAGCCGTGCCCCCGCGCAGGCCGGGCAGTCGGTGTAGGCACGGTAGCGGCTGAGCAGCACGCGGATGTGCATCTTGTAGGCCTTGGTTTCCAGCCAGTCGAAGAAACTGCGCACGCCGTACCAGTATTTCGGCCAGGAGCGTTGCCAGCTCTTGAACTCCGGCTCGCCTTCCATCACCCAATGACGATGTTCTGCGGGCAGATCGCGCCAGGCAATGTCGGTGGCTACGCCGCGCAGGCGGCACATCTTCATCAGATCGTCCTGGCATTCGTGATAGCTCTCGCTCTGCCAGGGCTTCACCGCGCCGCCGGCGAGCGTCTTCGATTCGTCCGGCACGATCAGGCCGGGATCAATGCCGATTACGCGGCCGAAACCCTTGCAGGTTTCGCAGGCGCCGACGGCGGAGTTGAAGGAGAAGTTGGCCGAAGTGGGCGCGCTGTAGTGGATGTCGCACTCGGCGCAGTGCAGGTCGGCGGAGAACTTCCAGACCTGCCCGGCAGCTGCGTCGATCAGGGCTTCGCCGCCCAGATGCACTTCCAGCCTGCCATTGCCGAGCTTCAGCGCGGCCTCCAGCGCTTCGCTGACGCGTGCGGGCTCGGCATTGCCGAAGCGGAAGCGATCCACCGTCACCAGAATTCTTTTGTCATCCTCAGTGATGCGCGTGAAGCCCTGGCGTTCGAGATGACCGCGCATTTCTTCGATCGTGAAATTCTCGGGAACCGGCAGGGGCGCGATGATGGCCAGCCGCGGATCATCGTGCAGCGGGCTGCGTTCGGCCAGCGTGGCGAGGATGGTTTGCGGCGTTTCCTTCACCACTTCTGCGCCGCAACCCTTGCAATACAGATGGCTGGCGCGGGCGTAGAGCAGCTTCAGGTAATCGGCCAGCTCGGTCATGGTGCCGACCGTGGAGCGCGAGGTGCGCACCTGATTGCTTTGGTCGATGGCGATTGCGGGCGGCACGCCCTCGATGGCGTCAACCTGCGGCTTGTCCATGCGGTCGAGGAACTGCCGCGCGTAGGGCGAGAAGGTCTCGACGTAGCGACGCTGACCCTCTGCGTAGAGCGTGTCGAAGACCAGCGAACTCTTGCCCGAGCCGGAGGGGCCGGTCACCACCACCAGCTCACCGAGCGGGATGTCGAGGCTGATGTTCTTGAGGTTGTTCTGGCGGGCGCCGCGGATGCGGATATACGGATGCTGAGACATGGCTGGGGAAGTCCGGCAATTATTTCTACGTGTGCCAGAATTGTCGCAGGATCACTCGGCCAGGGGTACCTTGCAATGATCAATCTTCGTCACGCAGTCAAACATGCGCGCAGTGGTGACTGGGCCAAGGCTCACGAGATGGCGCAAGCCGATGATTCGATGCTGGGTTTCTGGCTGCATGGCATCCTGCACATCCAGGAAGGTGATCTGGCCAATGCCGGATATTGGTACGCCAAGGCCGGCCGCAATTTTGTACTGCGGGGCAGTGTCGACGACGAACTGGGCAGGCTGGAGGCCGAGCTGTTCGATTGATGTGCCTTACTTGGCAAAGGTTTCCTGGGCCTTTTTGCCGACTTCGCGGCCCACTTCAGCGGCCTCCGAACCGATTTTCTTCCCGGTTTCCTTGGTGCCTTGATAGACCTCGACCGCGGTGTCTTTCACCACTTTCGCGGCATCCACAGCACCATTGGCGACGGCTTTTGCACCTTTGGCGACTTCGTGGCCGGCATTCTGGCTGTCTTCCTTGATTTGCGGCGTGCAGGCAGCGAGCACGACACAGAGGGCGGGGATCAGGATTTTTTGCATGCTGGGTACTCCGGAAGAACGGTGTATGGAGGATAAGACAAGTCCGGCTGGCACAAGTTGCCTTCGGGATGCTGGCGTGTCGAGCCCGGTGCGACAAACCGCGCTGGAACATGGTTGAATGTGGCCAGACCTGCCGGCGTGGCAGGTGTTTCACGCTTGAGGAAGTTTTGATGAGCCCTTGTTTCAGTTGGAAATTCAGCCTCGCCGCCGGCGTGCTGGCGCTGCTGACCCCGTGGGTGGCGGCACAACCGGGAGGCGCACTGGACATCATGGTGGCACCTGTGCATTCGGCGCAAGGCGCGGTGAGGCTGAGCCTCTACCGGGATGCCGCGACTTTCCGCAAGGAAGCCCAGGCCGTGCGCGTGATCGAGTTACCGGCGCAGCAAGGCGCCTTGCAGTTTCATGTCGAAGGTCTGGAGCCCGGGCGTTATGCGGTGATGGTCTATCACGACGAGAACGCCAACCAGAAGCTTGATCTGCGCTTCGGAATGTTTCCGACCGAAGGCTATGGCTTGTCGCAGAACCCGAAGGTCATCGGGCCACCGAAGTTCGAGGACAGTGCGTTTGAAGTGAAACGCGAAGGCACACAGCCCCTCCGGATCGAGATGCGGTACTGAGTCGGCTCGGGCGGAACGGCCAAGAAAAAGGGACCGCGAAGGTCCCTTTTCATATCCGCAGCAGTGAGTGAAGCCGTGTGCTTACTTCACGCGGTTCTTGTACTCATCCGTGCGGGTATCGATTTCGATCTTGTCGCCGATGTTCACGAAAGCCGGCACTTGCAGCTCGAAGCCGGTCGCCAGGCGGGCGGGCTTCAGCACCTTGCCCGAAGTGTCGCCCTTGACGGCGGGTTCGGTGTAGATCACTTCACGAACCACGGAGGTCGGCAGTTCGACCGAGATGGCCTTCTCGTTGTAGAACACGACTTCGCACTTCAGGCCGTCTTCCAGATACTTCAACGCGTCGGTCATGTTGTCGGCTTCGATTTCGTACTGGTTGTACTCATCGTCCATGAACACGTACATCGGATCGGCGAAGTAGGAATAGGTCACTTCCTTGCGGTCCAGCGTGACGACTTCAAACTTGTCATCCGCCTTGTAGACGAATTCAGAGCCGGCGTCGGTCAGCAGGTTCTTGAATTTCATCTTGACCTGGGCAGCGTTGCGGCCACCTTTGGAGTATTCAGCGCGTTGCACGACCAGTGCGTCGGCGCCAACCATCACGACGTTGCCGACGCGGAGTTCTTGAGCGGTTTTCATAGGGACACCTTAGAGCGGCGCCCACAAGTGCGCCTGAAGAGATTTACAAAGCCGGACATTCTAGCAAGTTTTTGCAGAAAATCAGCAGCTTGGCCGCAAGATCGGTCTGCGAAACAAGATTTGATGTCCATTTTTCCGTATGTTGCTGCAGTGCGGGCAAGGCCGCGAGCAGGGCCGGCCAGCGTGTGCCGGCATCGCTTTCGTCACTCCAGGCTTGCCAGAAATTGCGCAAGGCACTGCATTCCGCCGTGCCGAGCCCGGCGCTGTACAGCTCCAGGAAAGCCGCCAGTTTGGGCTGATGGGCGTTTTCTTCCTGCGGATAGATGTGCCAGATGAAAGGATGTCCGGTCCACTGGGCGCGTACGAAGGAATCCTCTCCACGCACGAAGTTCAGATCGCAGGCGGCCAGCAGGCCGTCGTAATCCGGCTGGGGCAGGAAGGGCAGAAAGGCCAGGTGCAGGCGGCCGACCTGTTGGGGCGGATGTGGGTCGTGAGTCAGGGCTTCGCGGCCCACGTCCGTTCCAACGGCGTTCAGCCAGGCCTGCACCTGCGGCACATGCCGTCCGGCGGTAACGGCGCAGAAAATCGCACGATCACCGTTTGCCCAGGCGTCGAGCAGGCCGGGGATGGCGGCGTTTTCGTAGGCAAACAGGGAGACTTTCAATGCTGCTGGCGGTGGCGGCGGGACTTCCACACGGGCCCAGAAGGTTTGCTGGGTGTCTTTGTCGTGTGGGAGTGTCGGCGATCTCCCGGTCAGCGCGGCTTCGCGGATCAGCCCACCGGTGTCTGGCGTGAACCCCGGGAAAAAGAAATATTTGGTCAGCGGCAGGCGCGGATGGGGCGAAGGCAGGCCGTGACTCCCTGCGGCCCAGGCTTCGGCAGTGAGGTATTCGAGATTGATCCACGCCGGTTTGCGGACGCGCGCGGCCATGACTGCGACATAAGCCTCGGGCGGATCGCAGGCGAAAGCCTCGATCACGATATCGGCAGGTTCTGCCATCGCTGCGGCCTCATCCCAACGCCACACGGAGACATCCTGTACGGTCTGCGTTGCCGCCGTGGCATCGACGGCCGGCGCCAGGCGCTGGAAACTGGCCAGATCGTCCACCCACAGGCGCACGGCCAGACCGTGCTGCCTGACCAGCTGGCGAGCCAGACGCCAGCACACGCCGATGTCGCCGTAGTTGTCGATAACCTTGCAGAAGATGTCGCAGCGCGTGACGGGCATGAAGGGATTGAGCAGAATGTGGCTTCCCCGACATTGTCCCAGCAAAACAGAACCATGGATAAATCTCTCAAAGCCGATGTGCGTGGTCTGCTTGGTCGTTTGCCCCTCTTTGCCGCAGTGGATGGGGCTGCGCTGGATCGCATTGCCGATACCGTCAGCGAGCATCGCCTGATCCGCGGGGAGGTGCTGTTCCGCCAGAATGACCCGTGTACCGGCTTCTATCTGGTCGTGCATGGCCAGATCAAGCTGGCGGTGAGTGCGCCGAATGGCAACGAGAAAGTGCTGGAGATCATTTCCGCGCACATGAGTTTCGGTGAGGCGGTGATGTTCCTCGGCCGCCCCTTCCCGGTCACGGCCGAAGCCCTGAGCGATTCACTGGTGCTGGGCATCCCGCGCGAGCCGGTGCAGGAATTGATCGACACCGACAAGCTTTTTGCCCGCAAGATGCTGGCCGGCCTGTCGCTACGCCTGCATTCACTGGTCCAGGACGTGGAAGGCTATGCGCTGCGCTCGTCCACCCAGCGCCTGATCGGTTACCTGCTGCGCGAAGCCGGCGATGGCGGCCTTGCCCAGGGCGCGCTCGAGATCGATCTGCCCACCAGCAAGCTGGTGCTGGCCTCACGCCTGTCGGTGACACCGGAGACTTTTTCGCGCATCCTGCATTCACTCAGCAGTGCCGGCTTGATTGCCGTTGATGGCAAAACCATCCGCGTACCGGATGTGGCCAGACTGCGGGATTTTGATGCCTAGCCTGTTAACCCTGACTGAAGAGAGAAAACCATGCTCACCTTGTACTACGCCCCACGTACCTGTGCCCTGGCCACCCATATCGCGCTGGCGCAAGCCGGTGCGGACTACGCAACCCGGCGCGTCGATTTTTCCAGGAGCGAACAACGCTCGCCCGAATTTCTGCAGATCAATCCCAATGGCCGGGTACCGGCACTGGCGACGGATCGCGGCATCCTGACAGAAACCCCTGCCTTGCTGATGTATGTCGCGCAGTGTTTTCCGGCCGCCCGGCTGGCTCCGCTGGATGACCCCTTTGCGCTGGCGCAGGTGCAGTCTTTCAACAGCTACCTGTGCTCGACCGTGCATGTCGCCCATGCCCATCGTTTTCGTGGCCAGCGCTGGGCGGACGAACCGGAAGCCATTGCGGCGATGCAGAAGAAAGTGCCGCAGAACATGGCGGCGTGTTTCGAACTGATCGAATCCAGCCTGCTCAAGGGGCCCTGGGTGCTCGGCGACACCTACAGCATCAGCGACATCTATCTGTTCACCATCGCCCAGTGGCTGGAAGGTGACGGCGTGGATCTGCAGCGCTTCCCCAAGGCGGCCGCGCTCCAGCAGCGCATGGCGGAAGATCCTGTCATCCAGAAAGTGCTGGCAGAAGAAGCTTCCACCGGCACCGCCTGACGAACCAACGGCCGATCCGGTACGGCAGGGATTGGGCTGAATACGCCTCAAACTGTTCGTGCCGGAGCCGGCTTCCTCGGTGGGCGCAATCGCCGCAGGAAAGTTGTCTGACAATGTTAGAATCAGTGCATGCAATTCACGCGCAACCAGATCCAGCTGTTCTCCCTCATCGCGGTTTCGATGCTCGCCAACATCACGCTGGGCGGCGGGCGCATTGCGGCCTCGCTGTACATGTTGCGCAACGGGCATACGGAAGCCATGGCCGGGATTGCCTACAGTGGCTACAGCCTGCTGCCGGCCTTGCTGTCGCTGTACATGGGGAGGTGGATCGACAAGGTTGGTGCGCGCCAGGTAATGCGCACCAGTCAGGTCATCATGATCCTCGGCCTGATTGCGCCCTCGGTGTGGCCCAGTCTGGTTACCGTGCTCGGTGCTGCGGTGGTTTGCGGCTTTGGCTTTGCCAGCTACATGCTGGCGGCCAACGTGGCGGTCAGCGTGATGCCCTTCGAGCAGGAAGGTGATCGCGTCGGCATGCTCGGCTGGCTGGCCATGGGCAATTCGGTGGCGGCAGTCGGTGGTCCGGCGGTCGCTGGCTTCGTGATCGATCATGGCGGTTTTGCGGCGGCCTACGCCACGATGGGCGCGATTGTCTGTGCCAGTCTGGTCGTCTCTTTCTGTGTGGATGTGCCGGGTGGCGCGGGCGGGCGGCGCAAAGTTGCCAGCGGCGGCGCCAGTGTGGTGCGGATGGTGTTCACCAATCCGCGGCTCTTGCGCATCTACCTGCTGGCAATGGTCGTCTCGATGTCCTACGACGGCTTTGCCTTCATGACGCCGGTGTTGGGCCACGAGCGCGGTTTCTCGGCGACCACCATCGGCATGATCATGTCCAGCTTCGCAGTCGGTTCCTTCGCGATCCGCGCGTTGCTGCCCTGGATGTCACGTCGCCTGAGCGAGTGGCGCATGATGGCTCTGGCCTTTGCGATCACCTGCGGCGTGTTCTGCCTGCTGCCACTGATTTCCAACGGCTATCTGCATGCCGCGCTAGGCTTCGTGTTCGGCCTCGCGGCGGGGGCGGGCCAGCCCAACATCCTCAGCCTGATCTACCGCGCCATGCCTGATGGCAAAGCCGGTGAAGGCGCCGGTCTGCGTTCGATGATGGGCAACTCCATGGGGCTTACCGCGCCCTCCATCTATGGTGCGATATCCGGCCTGTTCGGCGCGGTGCCGGTGTTTCTCGGCGTCGGCTGTATTGCCGGCTATGCCAGCTGGCAGTCGCACCGCGGCTATCGGCTGAGTCAGGAAGTGGCAGACCCCCGCCCGTGACGCCGCTCAGGCCTCCGGGGCGTGCGTTTTCTTCCGGCGGATGACCACCGTTCCCGCCATCTTGTCGTGCCAGCCTTGCTTGCGGGCATCGAAAGCCACCCAGATCAGGCCGAGGCCCAGCGGGATGGTCGACACGTAATAGCCCAGATAGCGGATCACCAGTTGGGTTGTCGTAGGCGGCTCCCCTGTTTTGGCGTCAACAATCATTGCCGACACCGCATCCTTGCCCGGTGTTGCCTGGCGCTTGAGCCAGAACAGGATGATCAGCACGGCCGGGAAAATCCACGACAGCAGAAAATCAGCTGGCCCCTGGATCAACGCCTCCGCATCAAAGTAAGCCCAGCCATAAATGCCGACGAGAATCGGCACGATGATCACCAGCAGTAACACCGAGTCGACCAGACTGGCGCCAACCCGTGCCCAAAAACCCACGTACTCGAATTCTTCTTGCATATCGGTCCCCGCTGAAGTGGATGGAGGGCTGCCACAGTGAACCGGACGACGGCAACTGGCAAGCGTCGCCATCCTGATTATCTGCCAGGATGGCCTGGCAGGGCGATAACCGCTGTCTGTGACTGCCTGTGCGCACAGAAAAGCAAAAAGCCCGACTCATTCGAATCGGGCTTTCTGACCGTACGCTCTTGTCTTGCAAGCGCGGGATTTTGGTAGGGGCAGTAGGATTCGAACCTACGACCAATTGATTAAGAGTCAACTGCTCTACCAACTGAGCTATACCCCCAAAATCGTGTGGTGGAGAGGATGAGGATCGAACTCACGACCTCCGCATTGCGAACGCGGCGCTCTCCCAGCTGAGCTACCCCCCCACGGCAAGGGCTGAATTCTAATGACAATCCGGGCTGCTTGCCAAGCAGGTTATGCTTGAGCCTGCTGATTGATGAGGAGTAGGGCGTGAGCAGTTGGGATTATCTGGCCGGCGCGGACCGTTCTGCCGAGCTGTGGGGCGGGGTGCGGGCGGAGTTGCCGTTGTTGCTGGGGGTGCTGCCGTTTGGCTTGGTGTATGGCGTGCTGGGGCTGCAGGCCGGTCTGCCGGCGTGGGCGGTGGTGGCGATGTCTTCGGTGGTGTTTGGCGGGGCGTCGCAGGTGGTTTTTGCGCAGTTGTGGGGCGGTCTGGTGCCGGCGCCGATTATTGTCGGCACGGTGGGCGTGGTGAATTTGCGCCATGCGCTCTACAGCGCCAGCGTGGCGAGCTTGTTGCGCGAGTTGCCTTTGCGCTGGAAGCTGGTGCTGGCCTATCTGCTGACGGACGAGGCCTACATGGCGGCGGTGGGGCGCTTGTCGAGCGGCCCGCAGACTCCGCAACGCCACTGGTTCCTGTTCGGAACGGGGCTGACCTTGTGGCTGGGCTGGCAGGTGTCGACGGTGGGCGGGGTGCTGCTCGGGACGACACTGCCGGCGGACTGGTCGCTGGACTTTTCGATTGCGCTGACTTTCATTGCTTTGCTGGCGCCCAGCCTGCGCCGGCGCAGCGAATTGCTGGCGGTGCTGGTGGCGGGCGCTACGGCGCTGCTGGCCCAGGGTTTGCCCTTCAAATTGTGGATCGTGCTGGCGGCTTGTGCCGGGATGATGGCGGGGATGAGTGCCAACCTGCTGTGGCAGCGCCTGGGCGCGGGGAGGTCGGCATGAAGGATTCGCTGATCCTGGGGTTGAGCATGCTGGCCGGCGGGGTGTTGACGTTTGCGACGCGTGCGGTGTTTTTGCTCGGTGGCGAGCGTTTCAGCCTGGGCCCGCATTTTCGTGCCTTGCTGGCGTACGTGCCACCGGCCGTGCTGGCTGCGCTGATTGCGCCGGAAATATTCGTGCGCGGCGGTGAACTGGTGTTGGGGCCGGACAATCCGCGCCTGTGGGCGGCGGCGGTGGCGGTGGTGGTGGCTCTGCTCACCCGCAGTGTGCTGGCAACCATCGCGTTGGGTCTGCTGGCAGTGTGGGGCATCCAGATGCTGAACGCGTAGTCCGGGACGGGGAAGCCCTGATGGCGGTTCTGGCGCAATCGGTCAAAACTTCGCGCTTTGAACGGACCAATGCTTCCGGGATGTCCCGGATGCAGAAGTCTGGAGAGGAGTCGAATCGTGACAGGAGCAACTGGAATACGGGCGCTGTGTGCGCTGGTGGCCTGCTTGGGCACCGTGGTGGCCGAAGCGAGGGATCTGGTACTGGCGGAGGTGCATCCGTCCGGGCACATCCTTGTGCAGACCGAGGAGCGGATGGGGAGCCATTTGGCCGAGCTGTCCAAGGGCGAATTGCAACTGCAGTTGAAGAACAACGGGGCCTTGTGCAACGAGTCGCAGTGCTGGGAGATGATCAAGGCCGGCAAGCTGGATATCGCACGGATCAATTTCGCTGAACTGTCCAAGGATCTGCCAGCGGTGAAGCTGATGAGCCTGCCCTATCTGTTCCGTTCGCGTGAGCACATGTGGCGGGTGCTCGGCGGTGAGTTCGGCAAGCGTCTAGCGAGTGAGGCTGAGCAGCACGGTGCGGTGCTGCTGACTTACTATGACAGCGGCACGCGCTCGTTCTACACCACCAAGAAACCGATCCGGAATCTGGCCGATTTTTCCGGGCTGCGGGTGCGCATCCAGAATTCCCCGGTCTACAAGGATCTGATCACGCAGCTGGGCGCAACCCCGGTTGTGCTGCCGTATGACAAGGTGGCCGATGCATTCAAGAGTGGCGAAATCGATGCGGCGGAGAACAACGCGCCGTCCTACGTCTCAAGCGGGCATTACAAGATCGCGAAGTACTACAGCCTGGACGAGCATTCGGCCGTGCCGGAAGTCCTGGTGATCTCCACCAAGACCTGGGCGACTTTGAGCCCCGCGCAGCAAAAGGCCTTGCAGGCGGCGGCAACGGACTCTTCTGAATACATGAGGAAGCTGTGGGCCGATAGCGAAGTACAGTCTCTGGCCAAGGCGAAAAAGGAAGGCTCGGTGATCATCGATAAATCGCAGATTGCGATGTCCGGGATCGAAGGCTTTGCGGTCAAGCTTTACTCGAAATACATGACGGACAGTGCCGACATGGAAACCGTGTTGGCGATTCTGCGCACGAAGTAATCCGGGGTTCAGGTCGCGCGCGCCCGGCCTTGCGCCGGGCGTTGTGTTTTCGGATCCGTGGTGCTGCACTGGCGGAACCGGCAGAACAAACCTCAATGACCGGCCAGCAGCAGTTTGAGATCCACCGCCACCCGGCTGGCGGTTTCGCCGTGGCGGGCGAACAGGCGGGCGCGGCCGTCCGGCCCGAAGATGAAGCAGCCGGCGGTGTGATCGACGCTGTAGCGGCCACCAGCGATATCGCCATGTTTCTCGTAGATCACCTTGAATTCGCGGGCGACAGTGGCGATTTCGGCGTCTGAGCCGGAAAGCCCCAGAAAGCTCGGATCGAAGGCGTTCATGTACATCTTCAGGCGCTCGGGTGTGTCGCGCTGCGGGTCGACCGTCACGAACAGTACCTGCACGCGCGCCGCGTCCGGGCCGATCAGGGCACGCGCATCCTTGAGCATGGCGAGGCTGGTCGGGCATACATCCGGGCAATTCGTGTAACCAAAGAAGACGGCGACCACCTTGCCGCGGAAGTCCGTGAGCGAACGGACCTGACCATTCTGGTCAGCGAGACGCAATGCGGGGCCGTAGCTGGCTCCCGTGACATCCGTGGTGTTGAAGCTGGCGCCGCGCTCGCAGGCAGCGAGGCACAGGCTTGTCATACACAGTAACAGCAGGTGACGCCAGTTCATCCTCAGTCTCCTTGGGCAATCGCGTCCAGCAGCTTTTCATGGATACCGCCGAAGCCGCCGTTGCTCATCACCAGGATCTGGTCGCCATGGCGGGCTTCCGCGGCCACGGCAGCGACCAGCGCACCGAGGTCGTCGAAGACCCGGGCTTTGTCGGCGATGGGCGCCAGGGTTTCTGCCGCATCCCAGCCCAGGTTCCTGGCGTAGCAATACACCTTGTCGGCATCGACCAGGCTGGCCGGCAACTGGCTTTTCATCGCGCCCAGCTTCATGGTGTTGGAGCGCGGCTCCAGCACTGCGAGGATGCGCCGCTTGCCGATGCGTTTGCGCAAACCGGCAACGGTAGTGGCGATGGCGGTCGGATGGTGGGCAAAGTCGTCATATACGGTGATGCCACGCTTGGTGCCACGCGCTTCGAGGCGGCGCTTCACGCCGGCAAAGCGGGACAGGGCGCTGGCCGCCGTGGCCGGGGTAACCCCCACGTGACGCGCGGCAGCAATGGCAGCCAAGGCGTTGAGGCGGTTGTGCTGGCCGGCGAGTGGCAGGATGCACTGGGCGACTTCCTGCTGGTCGAGGCTGAAAGTCACCTGATCGCGGCCGTCGTCTTCACGTACTTGCCAGGCCCCGTCGCCACCGAACCATTCCAGCTCGCTCCAGCAGCCGCGTTCGAGCACGCGCTTGAGGCTCTGCTCGCCACCGTTGGCAATGATCCGGCCATGCTGCGGGATGGTTCGCACGAGGTGGTGGAACTGGGTTTCGATAGCGGCCAGATCCGCAAAGATGTCGGCGTGGTCGAATTCCAGATTGTTGAGGATCACCGTGCGTGGGCGGTAGTGCACGAACTTGCTGCGCTTGTCACAGAAAGCCGTGTCGTATTCGTCAGCTTCGACCACGAAGAAGGGCGTGTCGGTCAGGCGCGCCGAGATGCCGAAGTTGCTGGCGACGCCGCCGATCAGGAAGCCGGGATTCAGTCCCGCGTCTTCGAGGATCCATGCGAGCAGCGAGCTGGTGGTGGTCTTGCCATGCGTGCCGGCCACGCCGAGGACCCATTTGCCTTGCAGAATGTTGTCCGCCAGCCACTGCGGGCCGGAGGTGTAGGGCAGCCCGCGGTCCAGGATTGCTTCGAGCAAGGGGTTGCCGCGCGAGATGGCGTTGCCCACCACGAACAGGTCCGGCGCCATTGCCAGCTGGTCTGGCGAATAGCCTTCGATCAGGGCGATGCCCTGCTCGGTGAGCTGGGTGCTCATCGGCGGATAGACATTGGCATCGCAGCCAGTGACCGTGAAACCGGCCTGGCGCGCGAGCAACGCGATACCACCCATGAAAGTGCCGCAAATACCGAGTATGTGAATGTGCATAGTGAGGCTGCCGGGGAATGCGTGTGTAGAATAGGCCGTGATTCTACATCCCTGAGGGAGCCTGCCATGACTGCTCGCCCGACTTCCTCCGATAGTGTGGTGGGTAACCTGCGCCGCAGCATCGCGACCCAGGCCGCCCGCCTGATTGCCGAAGAGGGTATCGATAACTTTGCGTTTGCCAAACGCAAGGCGGCGCGCCAGCTCGGCGTGCCGGAGCGTGATCTGCCCAGCAATGCCGAAGTCGAGGAGGCGCTGGAAGCCTGGCGCGCATTGTTCCGTGACGAAGATGATGACGAACGCCTGCTGCAGTTGCGCCGCGCCGCCATCGAAGTGCTGCGCCTGCTCGCCCCCTTCCGGCCATTCGTGACTGGCGCGGTGCTGGATGGACAGGTCGACGCCTTTTCCGAAGTGGAAATCGAGATCTTTGCGGATAGCGCCAAGGATGTCGAAATCTTCCTGCTGGGCCGCGACGTTCCTTACGAACACCTTGAAACCCGGCGTGCGGGACACGATGCACCGGAGGCGCTGCTGGTCTTCGAATGTGACGATGTGCCCGTGAAGCTGGCCGTCTATAACCATGTGGCCGAGCGCACGCCGCGGCGGGCGCATTCCGGAGCGATCCTCGAACGCATGCGCCTGGAGGCTTTTGAAGCCTTGCTGGCCAGCACCGATGCTGCCGGCTAGGACCCTGACGGGCCTGTTGCTGGGCCTTGCCGTGCTGGCGGGGGGCGTGGCATGGCAATACGCTGCGACGTCCTCCCCTGATGCGGTGCCGACCAGTACGGATGTCGCGCTGCAGCGCTTGCTGGCCCTTGAATTGCCGGATGCGCAGGGGCGCCCGCAAGCGCTGGCGCAGTGGCGCGGACGGCCGCTCTTGATCAATTTCTGGGCAACCTGGTGCGCGCCGTGCCGCGAAGAAATGCCGCTGCTGGGCGAAATCGCCCGACAGCAACCGGCCGGGGGGCTGCAAGTGCTGGGGATTGCCTGGGATAGTGCGGCGAACGTCGCCGATTATGCGGGACAGCACCGGGCGGTCTATCCTTTGCTGGTGGCCGATGCGCGGGCGACGGCTTTGTTGGCGGCGCTCGGGAATCCCGCGCAAGGCCTGCCGTTTTCCTTGCTGGTGGGGGCTGATGGCCGTGTCAGGCGCTTGCGTCTGGGGGCCTTCCAGGCGGCCGAACTGCATGAAATCCTGGTGGACCATTCTGTGGCGAATGGAAGCAAGATGAGGTGAATAATGGACAACGTGCAGCGAATTGCGGCAAACTCCGCTCCATGAAGAAAGCCGCAAGCAAGAAAACGAAGCCGTCAGACGAGGCCATCGGGGCCGAATCCGCCCAGCCTCGTGCGCGCATTCTGGTGCTGCAGGGGCCCAACCTGAACATGCTGGGCGTGCGTGAGCCAGGCGTGTATGGGCGGACCACCCTGGCGGACATTCATCAGGCTATGGAAGACCGGGCACGCGCCAGTGGCGCGCAACTCGAATCTTTTCAGAGCAATCATGAAGGTGAATTGATCGACCGCATCCAGGCTGCCTACACCGAAGGCGTCGACTTCATCATCATCAATCCGGGTGGCTTCGGCCATACCAGTGTGGCCCTGCGTGATGCGCTGGCTGCAGTGGCAATCCCCTTCGTGGAAGTGCACATCTCCAATGTGCATGCCCGTGAGCCTTTCCGTCACCAAACCTATCTCTCGGCGATTGCGGTCGGGGTGATCTGCGGTCTGGGGGCTGAAGGCTATCAATACGCGCTCGATTTCGCGCTGACCAAGCTGCTCGCGCGCTGATCCCCATCCTTGGCGTGGCATTGCGTGCCGCGCCATTTTTATTTTTGGAGTGAGACATGGACCTCAGGAAACTCAAGAAACTCATCGACCTCGTGGAAGAGTCCGGCATTGCCGAACTGGAAGTGACCGAGGGTGAGGAAAAAGTGCGCATTGCCAAGCATTCTGCTGCGGCGCCAATGAGCTATGTGACCCAGATGCCCGCGCCTGCTGCAGCTGCTCCCGCGTCTGTTCCGGTGGTGGCCGCTGCGCCGGTGGCTGCCGAGCCGGAAGGTGCTGTCGTCAAGTCTCCGATGGTGGGTACTTTCTATCGTTCCTCCGCACCGGGCTCCAAGCCTTTTGCCGAAATCGGGCAGAACGTCGCCATCGGTGACCCGCTGTGCCTGATCGAAGCCATGAAGCTGATGAACGAAATCGAGTCGGATGCTGCAGGCGTGGTCAAGGCCATCCTGGTCGAGAACGGCCAACCGGTCGAATTCGGTCAGCCCTTGTTCATCATTGGCTAAAGGAGAATGGGGACTAAGGACTAAGGACTAAGGACTAAGTTGAAAATCCGGCCAGCAAAGCTGACCGCAAACATCACTTAGTCTTGAGTTCTTGGCACTCAGTCCTCAAAAAAACATGTTCGACAAGATCCTGATTGCAAACCGCGGCGAGATCGCCCTGCGTGTGTTGCGTGCCTGCCGTGAGCTGGGCATCCGCACCGTGGCTGTGCACTCCGAAGCGGATGCCGAAGCCAAGTACGTCAAACTTGCTGATGAGTCGGTGTGTATCGGTCCGGCTTCTTCGGCCCAGTCCTACCTGAACGTTCCGCGCATCATCGCGGCGGCCGAAGTGACCGATGCCGAGGCGATCCACCCCGGTTACGGTTTCCTCTCCGAGAATGCCGACTTCGCCGAGCGCGTCGAATCTTCCGGTTTCGTCTTCATCGGCCCGCGCCCCGAAACCATCCGCCTCATGGGTGACAAGGTGTCGGCCAAGCAGTGCATGATCGAAGCCGGTGTGCCGTGTGTGCCGGGTTCGGGCGGTGCGCTGCCTGAAGACCCCAAGGAAATCGTCAAGATCGCCCGGGCCATCGGCTATCCAGTGATTATCAAGGCGGCTGGTGGTGGCGGTGGACGTGGCATGCGCGTGGTGCATACCGAGGGAGCACTGCTGTCGGCGGTGACCACGACGCGTACCGAAGCCGGGGCTGCGTTCGGCAACCCGACCGTATACATGGAGAAGTATCTCGAAAATCCGCGCCACATCGAAATCCAGGTGCTGGCCGATCAGCACGGTCATGCCATTTACCTTGGCGAGCGCGATTGCTCAATGCAGCGTCGTCACCAGAAGGTGATCGAGGAAGCGCCGGCGCCGGGCATTGATCGCAAGATCATTGCCAAGGTGGGCGAGGCCTGCGTGGCTGCCTGCAAGCGCATCAATTACCGCGGAGCGGGAACCTTCGAGTTCCTGTACGAAAACGGCGAGTTCTTCTTTATTGAGATGAACACCCGCGTGCAGGTTGAACATCCGGTGACTGAACTGATTACCGGCATCGACATCGTGCAGGAGCAGATCCGCGTGGCCGCTGGCGAAAAGCTGCGCAACACACAGAAGGAAGTGCATTTCCGCGGGCACGCTATCGAATGCCGCATCAACGCCGAAGACCCGTTCAAGTTTATTCCGTCTCCCGGCAAGATCACCCAGTGGCACACGCCGGGCGGGCCGGGGATCCGTGTCGATTCGCATGTGTATGCCGGTTACACCGTGCCGCCCCATTACGATTCGATGATCGGCAAGGTGATTGCCTATGGGGATACGCGCGAGCAGGCGATCCGCCGGCTGCGCATCGCCTTGTCCGAGATGGTGGTCGAGGGGGTCAAGACCAACATCCCGCTGCATCAGGAAATGCTCATGGATTCGCACTTCCTGCAAGGCGGGACGAGTATCCATTACCTCGAAAAGAAACTGGCCGGGAATACGTGAGTCATGTGGTATTCCGTCTCCCTCAAGGCCGCCGCAGAGCAGGCTGAAGCACTCTCCGAAGCCTTGATGGCGGCGGGCGCCCTATCGGTTTCCATCGAAGATGCCGATGCCGGCACCGAACTCGAAACGCCGCAGTTCGGCGAGCCCGGCAGCGTCAATGAACAGCTGTGGGATCGCAGCGTGGTGATCGCCCTGTTTGAGGAGACGGCCGACATTCCGGCCGCACTCGCGCAGGCGGCCGACGAGGTCGGGCTGGATGACGTGCCCTCGTTCCGTGTGGATGAAGTGGCCGAGCAGAACTGGGTGCAGCTCACCCAGTCACAGTTCGACCCGATCCAGATCAACGAACGCCTGTGGATCGTGCCTTCCTGGCATGCAGCGCCGGATCCCGCCGCGATCAATATCGAGATGGATCCGGGCATGGCTTTCGGTACCGGTTCGCATTCGACTACCCGGCTGTGCCTGCAATGGCTGTGCGCAGCGGTGACGCCCGGTGTCAGCGTGCTCGACTACGGCTGTGGCTCCGGCATTCTCGGCATTGCCGCGGCCAAGCTGGGGGCAGGTGAAATCTTTGGCTGCGACATTGATCAGGCTGCCGTTGACGCCAGTCGGGCTAACGCTGAACGTAATGGCGTCCTGAATGCCGCGTGGCAGAATAGCGGCAAACATGTTCAGGGTCAGTACGACATCGTCGTGGCCAACATCCTCACCAATCCGCTTTGCGTGCTGGCGCCGAATCTGGTTTCCCATGTGAAACCGGGCGGACGCCTGGCGCTGTCCGGCGTGTTAGCGGCACAGGCCCAGCAGGTCATCACCGCGTATGCCCCTTACATAGCCCTGCAAGTCGGTGACGAACATGAGGGCTGGATCAGACTGGAGGGCTGCAAGGCATGCTGACCACGCGCTGCCCGCATTGCCACACGGTGTTCCGGGTCCGGCCCGAACAGCTTAGTGTGCGCAGCGGGCGGGTGCGATGCGGGCATTGCCAGCAAGCTTTCTCGGCGCTCTCCTACCTTGAAGAGATGGAGGGTGAAGCGCCTGCGCCAGCGTCACGTCCTGCCGATCCCCCTGCGCCACCACCGCCGGCGCCAGTGGCCGCACCCGCACCCGCACCCGCACCCGCACCCGCACCCGCACCCGCAGTCATTGCCCCGGCCACTCAGCCCCTTGTCATGCCGAGCTTTTCGGCGCGGGCCGAGCCGGTGTCAGCGGATGTACCGCGGCCATGGCGGGCGCGGGATGCGCAACCCGTTGTGCCGTCGGTGAAGCCCGTACCGGAACAGGTTCCGCTGTTTCAGCCCGAAGTGCCCGATCCCGTGGCTGCGCATGTGCCTGAACCCGGAGCGCCGGCTTTCGCCAGTCTGTTGAGCGCCGCCGAAGCCCCGGCTCCGGTGATGCGCGCCATCGAGGTGGAGCCCGAAGTCCCCGCGGTAGGTGATGACTTCTCGATGCGGATCATTGCCGATCCCGATCCCCTGGCCGTGCCCGCGGCCGCCAGCGAAGACATGGATTTCGACTTCTCCGGCCTGGACGAAGCCGTGAGCAATCCCGCGCCGGAACCGGCCATTGCCCCGGTGCAATCCGAAGTGGGCAAGGCGCTGGGGGTTCGCGCGTATGACCCGGTGCGCGATCAGGTCTTCGACCAGACCGTGATGCTTGAAGAACCCATCGAATTGATGGGTTTCCCGGCATCCGACAACAACCCGGATTCCCTGTTCGCAGAACGCGAACGGCAGCGCATCGATTCCTTCGGCGGGCAGATCGAGGACCGTCGGCATTCAAGCGGCGCAGTGCGCTGGGGATTGGGGATCGTGGGATTGCTGCTGCTGGCGATCCTGCAACTGAGCTTCGTGTTTCGCGTCGATCTGGCGCGCGTGCTGCCGCCGCTGCGCCCGCATCTGGAAGCTGCTTGCGCCAAGCTTGGCTGTACGGTGCCCTATCCGCAGGATGCAGACCAGATCGTGCTGGAAGGGCACAGCTTCAACCCGGACAACGCGGGTGAGGGCAAGTACCACCTGATCGTGACCCTGCTCAACAAGGCCGCCTACCAGCAAACCTGGCCGCACCTTGAGCTGACCGTCACCGATCGTTTCGATATCGCCATTGCGCGGCGCATCTTCACACCAGCCGAATGGCTGTCGGCACCGGATGCCGCACAACCGGCCTTCGACGGCCACTCCGAAATCACCGCCAATCTGCCCCTGGCGCTGCGCAACCTGCAAGCTGCCGGTTATCGTCTCTACGTCTTCTATCCTTGACTGCGGCAGCGCAGTTTGCCGGATGGGGCGCATCTCGCTATCGCGGCAATAGTTTGCCAGCTTTCCGGGCGCAGCTATGATTACGCACCCCGCCGCACAATTCCATAACAGCGGCACCCAACCCGAACGGAGAGAATTCATGAGCACAGTTACCCTTGGTGGCAACCCGATCAATGTTGCGGGCACCTTCCCGCAAGTGGGCGGCATCGGCGCGGATTTCAGCCTCGTGGCGGCTGACCTGTCCACCGCCACGCTGGCCACCTATGCGGGCAAGCGCAAGGTGCTGAACATCGTCCCGAGCCTGGACACAGGCACCTGCGCAACCTCGACGCGCAAGTTCAACGAAAAGGCTTCCGGTCTCGACAACACCGTGGTGCTGGTGATCTCCGCCGATCTGCCCTTCGCCGCCACGCGTTTCTGCGAAGTTGAAGGCCTTGCCAACGTGAAGACCCTGTCCACCTTCCGCAATACCGGCTTCAAGCAAGCCTACGGCGTCGACATCACCAGCGGCCCGCTCGCCGGCCTCACCGCCCGCGCAGTCGTAGTGCTGGATGCCGATAACAAGGTGCTCCACACTGAACTGGTCTCCGAGATCAAGAACGAGCCGGATTACGACGCCGCGCTGGCCGTGCTGTAAGCCCGCCTTGCTTGAATGAACAACGGCCGCGCGATGCGGCCGTTTGTTTTTTCGAAGGGGGCGTGCAGGGTGAAATGCAGACACCTTCGTGCTGGTCTCAATCAGCATACGGTGGCGTTTTGCGTAATCTTGTCACTGCGCTGTACGCGGTGTGTTCCTATTGTTTTCGACCCGTTGCGGCCGGTCGAAATATCGGGAAGCAGACGTTCAGGCGTAGGGCGGGTTAGCCGTAGGCGTAACCCGCGCGGAATGGGGCGTCATGTTCGTCAGCGCGGGTCAATGACCCGCCCTACCAGGCTGGAAACGGCTCAGGGAACGGGCTTGTTCAACAAACGGATCAGATCGTGGCTGCGCACGATCTATCCTTATTCGTTAGACCTTCCTGTACTGAAATTTGAATGCGGGTGCATCCGGATCTACGACTTCGATCTTCCCTTCGGACCTGAGTTTCTGTAGAGCCTTCTTAACCTTGTTTATGTCGTCTTCCCCGCTCAACTGGCGCGCTAGCTTGTTAGTCATAAGTGCATCTGGGTTTTGATCCAAATGCTGCATCACTACATCCTCAATCGACGCCATCCGCTGATGGCGAATCGTGACCACGAAGGCGTTCCCTTTAACCTCAAACACTGGTGATATAAGACCGGCCTTATTGAGTTCATTTCTCACGGTGTCGAGACCTTCTCCAATGTCATGGTTCAGTGGATTGGGAAGGTTATGCAGCATCCGAACGATATTGGGATTACGCGAGAAGCGTTCTTCGTAAAGGTTGTCGATCGTCATGTAGCCTGGAAGTTTTCCGGGGCTGGATATCTCTATGCGGTTGTCAAAAATGCGAATGTGGATGTCGTCATTGAGGCTGTAGTCGCGATGGATGACAGCGTTGACCAGAAGTTCTTTGATGGCGTCAACTGGATACTTGAGCGAGACGAGCTTTTCGCCTTCATAGTAGGTAGCTCCTTCGACAAGTTCAGCCACTTTCTCCAGGGCCGCCAAAATTTGTGCTTCGAGCGGACCATTAATGGTTGCCGGCATTCCGGCTAGATGCTCGCGCATGTAGTTGGTGTCGGTTGTGCGCAATCGGTAGACCTTTATTGCACACCGTGTTTCTACCGATGCCTGCGGTTCTTCATCGAATAGAAGTACGCAGCCGACATTTGGCAATTGATTTCCGTTCTTTTCACTGATCAGTCGCTGCTTGCGCAAGAACCTTTCAGGTTCCAGAGAGGTGCCAACTCTTTCGCGGTACGACTCAAGTGCCGCCGCTTTTGATATCTCATCAACAGTGACTGATTCAACGGGCACACGCTCGTAGAGTACGGCCCCTTTCGAGTAGGCCAAACTCGTAACTCGCTCGCCCTTGATCTTCACCTTGGCTGCGTTTAGCCGAACGTAGCAGTCGCCAGATGCCGTGTAGTGCACCCTCGGGCTTTTGGGAATAGATAGATGAAGGAGGCTGCCGCCAGCAACGGTTAAGAACTCGACCAGTACGTTCTCAACGGCGGGTGTCGTCTGCTCAAGCAGCACCGTGAGCAGCGCGTTGGCATCCTCCTTTGCAGCAAACGGCTGAACCCGATTCCCTTTGTATTTCTTGTCTTCGACTCCAATGTAGATGTCTCCGCCGTCAGCGTTTGCAAAGGCGATGAACGTCTCTTGCAACTTGGCGGGAAGAATGTCTTTCGACTTGAAATCGAAGAAGTGATCCTCTTGAGCCTGTAGCAGCTTCTGAGTTTCCGTTGCGCTGAGGGTTCTTTCTTCAATCATCGATTTGCCCGCCAATCATTTGTGTGGGAAGGTCTAACGTTCAATTTGAACAGCAATATTGCGCCACAACTTGCCGGTCTGCTGTATAACCTGCCGGGCGTTAATTCATGGAGACCAGCTCAGTGTCAGGTAGGGTGGGCCCGGCGAGCCCACGCGTTTGTTCATGGTATCTGATCGTATGCTGCGTGGGCACACCGTGCCCACCCTACGCAATGCCCGCTTTCGGCGCTTACCGCGAATGGCGGCACCTGGCCGATTGTACCCACTCGGCATTCATGCAGAAAGCAATCCTTCATCCAAAGCGCCTGACGCCAGATCCCAGTCAAGACTGCAGACAGATCGGGCGCTACGTGCTTCGCTTCTAAAACGCCCGATATCAGGCTTCGAGCCAGTGTGTACAAGCTTCTTGCACGGCGGCCAGCGTGATGCCTTCCATGCATAGCGCGCGGGCGCATTGGTTCGTACCCTCGCCGAAGCCACGCGTGCAGCGCTGGATCCAGTCGGTCTTGCGGCGGAAGATCATGTGCTGATCGCGACAGGCAATGTTGATGGACAGCGCAGTGAATGGGCTGTTGCGCCAGTATTGGCCGGTTCCGGCGAAGGTGGCTGAACCCGGGCCGAAGAGTGCGATGGTTGGTACGCCGACGGTGCGGGCGAGTTGGGTGACGCCGGTGTCCGGGCACACGGCCAGCCGTGCGTGTTGCAGCAGGCTTGCCAGTTGGGGGAGGTCGAGCTGGCCTGCGCTGCTGGGGTAGCGGCCTTGCGGGTCGGCTTGCTGAACCAGATCAAGTTCCTTGGCGCCAGCACTCCAGACCGGGGTGATGCCTTGCGCGGCGAGCCAGTCGGCAAGCGCCAGCCAGCGTTCGGCGGGCCAGTGTTTGAGCGGGGTTGATGCGCCGAGATGGAGGACGGCATAAGGGGACGCCGGCCGGTCGAACGGCTTGCTGGGGGGGAGCGGCCAGTCGGTGCTTTGATAGGGCGTCGGGGCTTCGCCTGCGATCAGTTCCGCGCAGAAGTCACCAAATGCTGCTGGCGTGGAGGGAAGAGGCCTTGCCGTGTCGACCAGCCAGTTTTTCCAGGCCGGCTTGTCGTTGGCAAAGGCAAGGACCTGGCGTGCACCGAGCGCACGGGCTAGCGGGCTGAAACGGTTCTCGGCAGGAATGATGACCAGATCGAAAGGGGCCGCGGCGCGCAAGGCGGCGATGTCTCCCTTGCGCGGGTGCCAGGGCAGGGGGCGGATACCGAATACTTGCCCGGCATACAGCGGGGCGATAGCCTGCGGACAGGCGAGATAGCGTTCGGCCTGCGGGTATTGGGCTGCCAGCTTGGCCAGTAATGGCGTGAGCATGAGCGTGTCGCCCAGCAGCAGGTGATGCAGGATCAGGATCCGGCGCGGCTCGGCAATCGGGCGGCGGCGTGTCCAGTTGCGGGGATCAAGCGCCTGCAGTGCAAGGCGCCGCAGGACGAACAGGCGACTGGCGAAACGACTCATCCCGCGCAGCGCTGAAAGACGGCTTCCATGCGCGTGAGCATGCGTTCGATGCCGCAGTTTTCGAGGGCGAACGCGCGCGCGGCAGTGCCGAGCTTGTTGGCTTCGGCAGGATTGTCGAGCAGGCGGCGGATGGCTTGGGCCAGTGCCTTGCTGTCCTTGGGCGGAACCAGTACGCCGGTCAGGGCCGGTTTGACCACATCCGCGGAGCTGCCGATCGGGGTGGTGATGACCGGCAGACCGACGGCCATGGCCTGCATCACGGCCTGTGACACGCCTTCGTTGGCGAAGGAGGGCAGGGCGAAGATGTCCAGCGCCTGCAGCCAGGGCACCACGTCACGTTGTTGGCCGGCGAAGCGTACGACGCGGGTCAGACCGAGTTCCACGGTGAGGCGGTTGAGCTTGTCGCGCTGCGGTCCGTCGCCGACGATGACCAGCCGGATGCGCGGGTCATTGAGCTCGCTGATTGCCTTGAGCAGATACTTGTGGCCCTTCCAGGAGCGCAGCGTGGCAATGATGCCGATCCAGGTGGCATTCACGTCGAGACCGAGCTGGTTGCGTGCCTCGACCTTGTCGCCGGGTTCGAAACGCTTGGTGTTGATGCCGGTGAAGATCGACTGGACCTGTTCCGGGCGCAGGCCGAGGCCGTCGATCAATTCGTGGCGCAGGCCTTCGCCCGTGGTCACGATGTGCGCAGCCGCCTTGCCGTAGAGCCAGCGATTGGCGAAAGAATTCTTGACCGGCGCCGAGATATGGCGTGTGCGAACCACCGGGATGGCCTTGTGGCGCAGGCTCAGGTTGGCCAGGGCGACCAGCCAGCTGTCGGTCGAGCTGTGGGTGTTGATGATGTCGACGTCGGGGCGATTGGCGAGAATCCAGGCGCGCACGGCCTTGAAGTTCTCCCAGCGTTTTTCCTTGAGCGGCAGGGCCACGGCTTTGATGCCCCAGTCGTGTGCGCGCACGAAGATCGTCGATTCTGCCGGGCAGAGCAGGGTGACTTCGTGCCCCCGCTCGATCAGGCCGCGGGATTCCTCAAGGATGCGGATTTCTTGTCCGCCCCAGCCGCAGGAGGCTTCTGTGTGCACGATGCGCAGGGAACGGTGGGACAGCAGGGTATTGTAGTGCGCCATGATCTTGGGAGCCCGGGTCGGTTTGGCTGCGATTATAGCTGTGCCACTACCGGCAGGAGCTGCCGATAGAGCGCCACAAGTTCTGCGGCCATCGTCTCGTTGCTCATGTGCGCAACGCTGGTGTGGGCCGCAGCGCGCACGGCCGGTTCCAGATCAGGATTCTGGCTGGCGCTGAGTAGACGGGAGAGGGCGGCGGCTATGCCGGCGATATCGAGAGCGTCGACCCGCTCGCCGTTTTCCCCCAGGCGGACCAGCTCGGCGGCGCCGGAGCTGGTCGACGTGAGGACGGGCAAGCCGGCGGCCAGTGCTTCGAGTGCGGCATTGGGCATCGGATCGTAGAGCGTGGGCAGCGCGAAGACATCGGCGGCACCCAGATAAGGCGCGACATCTTTTTTCGGGCCGAGGAAGCGGACCTGGCTGCTCAGCCCCAGGGCGGCAGCGCGGCGTTGCAGGCGGCGGGTGAGCTTGTCCTTGCCGATGATCCACAGCTGCGCGGCTTGCAGCTCCGGCCGGGCGAGTGCTTCGAGCAACTGCGGCACGCCCTTGCGTGCGAAGCCTGAGCCGACGTAGAGAATCACCGGCGTGCATTCGGGGACATCAAGCTGCTCACGGATCATCTCCCGGTACTGTGCGCGCAGGCCCGGATGAAAGTGTTCAAGGTCAATGCCGTTGTGGATCACATGCAGTTTGCTGGCCAGCTGCGGATAACGGTGGGCGATATCCTGGCGCACCATTTCTGAATTGCAGATCACGGCGCGCAGCTTTGGATCGCGGAACATGCGGTCTTCCATGCGCAGGATGTAGCGATGCCAGGGCGAAATGCTCTGCAGGAAGCGGCCGATCGGGCCGAGGGTGCGCGCGCGCTGCTCCAGCCAGCTGGCATGCACGCCATCTCCGGCGCGGAAGATGTCGCAGCCGGGGATGCGCTCGTGGCTTTGCACCAGATCGAACACATGGGTCTTGATCAGTGAGCGCACGCTGCGTGCAAATGTCATGTCGCGCAGCAGACGGCTGATGTGCGGGGTGGCTGCCAGCAACACTTTCAGGCCGGGGCGTTCATCGCCTTCCCATGTGCGGGTGATCAGGGTGACCTGCACCTTGTCATCCCCCAGTGCCTTGATGGCACGTTCGACGAAGCGCTCGGCGCCACCGTAGGGGTTGTAGGCCTGGCGTACGATGGCCAGATGCAGCGGATGGTTTTGCGGGTCGGGTGCGTGATCACGCATGGGCAAGCACTCGGTCGATTGCATCCAGCACCTGTTGAATGCCGATGGCATCAAGACATTCGGAAACCTTGCCGCCCCCGCAGCCATCCAGGCCGCACGGGCGGCAACTGTGCGGGCTGGTCACGACTGCGCTGTTGACCATCCATGGCCCCCATTCGCGATCACCGGAGGGGCCGAACAGCGCCACGCAGGGCGTACCGACTGCCGCCGCGATATGCATCGGGGCTGAGTCGACGCCGACGAAGAGCTTTGCGCGAGCGGTCAGCGCGGCAAGCTGGCGCAGGTTGAACTGGCCCGCCAGATTCACCACCGGCACGCCGGCTTCGTTGATGATCGCCTCGACCATCGCCTGCTCGCGTGCATCGGGCGCGGCGGTGAGGACGATTTTTTCGCCACGCTCGACCAGTGTCTTGAGCAAGTGCGCATTCCGGTCTGATGGCCAGCACTTGAAGAACCAGCGTGAAGCCGGATGCAGCTGGATGAAACCGCCTGCGCTCAGGCCATGCTCCGCGAGCAGCGCATCGACATGGTTGCGGGCTTCGGTGCCGGGATCCATCTGCAGCTTGCGGGCCTCCGGCGCAGGCTGCAGCCCCAGGCGGCGCAGCGCATCCAGATGTGTGTCGACGGTATGGCGACGCCCGCCACCGACGGTGCGATACAGATGCGTGAAGGAATTCTTCCACCACTTTCCGCCCTTGGTGCGTTGCGGCGCGACGGACCAGCGGGCGCCGAGCAGGCGGGACAGCCAGGCTCCGCGCGGATGGTCGGTCAGGTGAATGACAAGATCGTACTGGCGCGCACGCAGGGCCTGCAAGAGACGCCATTCGTGGCCCAACTGGGCAAACTGCCCCAGTTTCTTCCAGTCCCGTCCGATGCTGTGCAACTGGGCCAGTGCCGGGTGCCCGGTCAGCATGGCTGCCGTGTCGGTAAAGACCAGGGCATCGATCTCGCACTGCGGCGCAGCGTGTTTGAGGCAGGAAAGGACCGGCCCGCTGAGCAGGACGTCGCCATGGTGGCGCAGTTTGATGACCAGCGCCCGGCGCAATTGCGCAGGCTCGATGGCATCGGGCAGATAGGTGGCGGGTGCTGGATGAGTCATGGCCGCATTGTAACGGCCAAACTTGTGGGTATGCGTGAGAGTGAGACGGCGGCGGTGGAAACTGCTACGCTGCCAGCAGAGAGGGCAAAGATTGTTTCAAAAGCAGGCCCCGATTTCCTGAATGGAGAAGACGATGACCCGAATTGAATGGCAAGACAGCATGCACGCATTGCAGAGTGGCCCGATGGATGCCGCCCATCAGGAGTTTGTGGCCCTCACCAATGCCCTCGCCGATGCGCCGGATGGTGAAGAACTGGCGCGCCTGACGCAGTTGTTCGTGCACTGCAAGGATCACTTTGCCCAGGAAAAGACCTGGATGGAAACCAGCCGGATGCCTGGCATCGATAACCACCTGCGCGATCACGAAGGCGTGCTGACCTTGCTGGAAAGTGCCGCGGCCGATCTGCGTGGTGGCCAGCATGGTGCGGGGCGGGATGCTGCCGAATCGCTGGCGGCCTGGTTCGGCCAGCACGCCGCTACCCTGGATGCCGCCCTGGCATTCCACATGCAGCAAGTGGCCCATGCGGGGAACTCGGGGATTCCTGCGGTCGGCTGAGCCGGATCAGGTACTCAGCTTGAGCAGGCTGCCGTAGGCCAGGCTGAGCTGCATCCAGCTTGCCGGCGGCATGCCCTGCAAGTGTCCGGCCAGCGCCCGCAAGGGTCCGGCATGGGCCACGATGACGAGTGCCGTGGGCGCTTCCGGCAAGGCCGCATGCAGTGCGGCGATGGCACGCTCGGCCATCTGGCGCACACTTTCGCCGCCATGCCCGCGAAAATCCAGCGGATCTGCAGCCCAGGCATCGATCAGATCACGTTCGATATCGTCATAGGCCCGCAACTCCCATTGCCCGAAATCGATTTCCATCAGGCGTGCATCCGTGCGTGGTGTGCCCAGCGCTTGTGCCAGTTGCAGGCAACGCGAAAGCGGGCTGGAGAGGAGCGTGAAATCCGCCGGCAATTGTGCCCGTAGCTGTGCGGCCAGGGCGTCGACCGGTTCGCGCAGCGCCACATCACTCTGGCCGTAGCAAATGCCGGGCGGCACGGCTACCGCCGGGTGGCGGATCAGGTAGATCGGGGAGTGGGGTGTAGGGCGCAGGGCGGCGGAGACCGGGCTCATGTTTTTTTCTTCAAAAGGCATTCGCGATGTGGACGTCGTTCCCACAAACTGCCTGTCGTGAGCGAAGCCTGTAGGAGCGACGTCCGCGCCGCGAAAACCGCGCTCAAATCAGTACGGATGATGTTCATGCGGCCCCGTGCGCGCACAACACCAGATAGCCCGTCAGCTCGCAAACTTGCTGGCTGGCGCCGAGCGCATCACCGGTATAGCCGCCGATGCGGCCGTGAAAATAGCGGGCACACAGCAGCCCTGCGCCACTCACACCAAGCAACATGGCCGTAGCCCGCAGTGGGTCCAGATAGCCGAAACACACGGCGGCGAGCAGTGGCGCGCAGCCCAGCAGCACGCCCGGCAACCAGTCCGCTACGCCCAGCCCTTCCGCGACCGGCTTGGCGCGCGTGCTGTCGTCTTCGCGTACGTAAGTCATGCCGGCCATGATCAGCAGCGGCGGCACGCGCGAAGCCGCGTGCACCAGCGGCAGCGCGAGCAGCGCCTGGATGCCGAGGGCATGGAGTGTCGCAAACTTCAGCAACAGCGCCATGCCCAGCGCGATGGCACCATAAGTGCCGATGCGCGAATCCTTCATGATCGCCAGCACCTGTGCCTTGCCCCAACCACCGCCGAAACCATCGGCCGAGTCGGCCAGCCCGTCCTCATGGAAGGCTCCCGTCACAATCAGGCTCGCAAGCATCGACAGCCCCACAGCCACCGGGCCCGGCAGGCACTGCAGCGCAGCCCACAGAACGAGCGCACTGAAGCCGCCGACGAGCAGGCCCACCAGTGGAAAATAGCGCGTGGCGCGATTCAGTTCGAAAGACGACCAACCTACCCAGGCCGGCACCGGCACGCGGGTGAAATAGCCGAGGGCGATCAGGAAGCGGCGAAGTTCTTGCATAAGGGCTGGGGGCTGAATTGAGTGCTAAGGAAAGCGTTTCCGTCGGCCTTGCCTGCGTGGTTGGTGTAGGGGCGCCATTGGCCGCGAAACGCTTTTGCGGCGACGCACCGTGCCGGCATCAATGTGCTTGACTCACCCCTGCATCGTCAAACCCGGCCATCTCGTTCATGCACGCCAGGGCCGCACGGATCAACGGGAAGGCGCTGGCTGCCCCGGTCCCTTCGCCCAGTCGCATGCCCAGCTGCAGCAGCGGCGATGCGCCGAGGAACGTGAGCTGGGCCTGGTGCCCAGGCTCGGCACTGCCATGAGCAAACACGCAGTAATCCAGTACCGCCGGGTTGATCGCATGGGCGACCAGCAGGGCACTGGTGACGATGAAGCCATCCACCACGATCAGCATGCGCGCTTCCGCTGCCGCAAGATAGGCGCCGACCATGGTGGCAACTTCGAAACCACCGAATTCGGCAAGGGCGTCCAGCGCCGAGAGCGGGCGACCGGCAACGCGTGCGGCGGCTCGGGCAAGCAAACCGCGTTTGCGGGCGAGGCCCGCATCGTCGAGTCCTGCACCACGACCAATCACGGCATCCAGGTCCGCGCCGGTGATGAAGTGGGTCAGCAGGCTGGCCGTGGAGGTGTTGCCGATGCCCATCTCGCCGAAGCCGATGGCGTTGCAGCCGGCGGCATGCCAGGTGCGTACCAGTCGGGCGCCGACAGCGATGGCCGCATCGCGTTGCGCCACACTCATTGCAGGCGCCTCAAGGTAGTTGGCAGTGCCAAACCCCTGCTTGGCACCAACGTATTCCACGCTGGACTCGCCTGCGCCGGAGATCTCGCAGGCCACCCCGCAATCGACCACCGCAATCTTCAATCCGGCCTCGCGCGCCAGGACGTTGATGGCGGCTCCGCCAGCGAGGAAATTCATCACCATCTGGGCGGTAACTTCTTGCGGGTAAGCACCCACACCGGCCTTGGCCGCGCCGTGATCGCCAGCGAAAACTGCAATGCGCGCCTGCTTCAATTGCGGCGTGAGCGTCTGCTGGATCAGGCCGACCTGCAGGGCGATGGTTTCGAGGCTGCCGAGACTGCCCAGTGGTTTGGTCCGTGTGTCGAGGCGTTGCTGGATGGCGGCTTCGAGTTCATGCGAGAGCGGCTGGATATTGAATGTATTCATCATGGTGTGTGTGGGGTGCGCAGGGCACACGACTGGGTTGTTGATATCGGTCTTGATGGGGCACATGGCGCCCCCTGCGAAGGTGGATGGGCAAGATCCGGCAGATGATCGTGCAGCCAGAAGATGTCGGGTGCTGCCCGCAGGGCCTCGATCACTGCGGGCAGGGGCCGTGCATTGATCTGTGGAAAATCGGTCTCAAAGGCATCCTGCAGTTTGAAAGCGAGGCGTTCACGGGGCGGATCGAACTCGGCGCTGATGCCCGGCTTGTTGCCGCGTGCGTCGCAGCGATACCAGCCGAAGCCGGGCAGCAGGATGGCGTTCAGCCCATGCAGACAATATGGTGCGCCGCCGTCCCCGATGGAAAGGCGTTGGTAGCACAAGCCGGCAGCGATGCCATTGGCACGCAAGAGCGCGGCGAGCAGATGACTCTTGGCATAGCAGTAGCCATAACCGCTCAGCAGCACCTCCGAGGCTTTCAGTGTGACGGGCCCCTGCTGTGCATCCCAGCTATGGACGATTCCATCACGCACGAACTCGAAACTGGCGCGGGCCAGGCTCAGCACATCGCCATTCAAAGTGCGTAATCTGCTGGCCTTGGCTTGGATGGCGGGATGCTCGCAATCGATGATCGCGCAGGGAGCGAGGTAGGCTTCGGGGGCATCATTTGCCTGCAGCATCAGCGGAGCGCGCCAGGCCGGATTGCATAGGCTGTTGAGCACCACATCCGACCACTCTCCATTCAAACGGATGTAGTTGCGTGCAAAGCCTTCTCGTTCGAAGCCAAGCTTGGCGAGTACACGTGCGCTGGCGAGGTTGTCCGGGCGGTGGTTGGCCTCAATGCGGTGCAGGTTCAGGGCGCCAAAGGCGTACTGGATGGCTGCCGAGACGGCTTCAGTCATCAGCCCTTGAGCGGCGTGCTCATTGTCCAGTCCGTAGCCCAGAACGCCGGCATGGCGCACACCGCGCTGGATGGAGGTGATGGCAACATGGCCGATGATGGACTCGGGCTGGGTAGGCAAGCGCAGAATCCAGCGACAGGCGTGACCGCGTGAGACTTCTTCAAGCTGTGCGGCGACTCTTTGGACACAAGCCTCTAGCGTGAAATCAGTCGCCGCGCGTACGGGGCCGTGCCGTCCGTGCAAAGCGTGGTTACGCATTTCGTAGGCCAGTACCTGTGCGGCGTCATCCTTTGTCAGTGGCTGCAGAAGCAGGCGCGGGGTTTGTAGCGTGCCGCTCATCGCGTGCCCTTCAGCTTCAATGGCAGTCCCGCTGCCACCAGCGTCACCTCGTCGCACAGTGCGGCGACGCGCTGGTTCAGCCTGCCTTGTTCGTCGCGGAACAGGCGCGCGAGCTTGTTCTCGGGCACGATGCCCCAGCCCACCTCGTTGGAGACCAGCACCAGCTGGCCACGGGCCGAGACGATTGCAGTGCACAGCGCATCGACACGTTCGCTCAGGATTTCAGGTCGCGTGCACAGGAGGTTGGAGAGCCAAAGGGTGAGGCAATCCACCAGCACGAACGTAGGGTGCGCATTGCGCACCGGATTGTCTTGTACATCAGCCGGATCGGTGCGCGGTGCGCACCCGACAGCCAGGTGTGCGATGGCTTCGGGCAAGTCGATGGGTGCTTCGGTGACATGCCAATGGCTTGGCCGTTCGGCGCGATGCCTGGCAACGCGTTCGCGTATTTCATCATCGAGGATCTCGGCGGTGACGATCAGCTGGACCTCCCCCGGGTGTGCTTCCGCAAGCGCCTGCGCAAAGCTGCTCTTGCCGGAGCGGGTACCTCCGAGAATCAGGTGGGTTGTCATGGCGTCGTCATTCCCATTTGAACCATTCGGCAGGTTGCTTGGGATTCTTGATGACAGGTGGTGAAACATCCGTATCGATTTTGATGACGGAGACCTTCGAAACAGTCATGCGGGTGAAGTCCAAAGTTTCATATCCGTCGTTGGCCTTGACGTCCTTGATGCCGAACTTCGCCATGTCGGCGGCGCTCATCGTGTACACATCTTCCACCTGATAAGGGGGGATCTTCCCTATCCAGGCAATGAAACCATTGACGCCGATCTTGGCATAAAAGCCTTCTTCCTTTTTTTGCAGGGCGTAAGAAGATTGCGCCAATGACTCAATGAAAGACTCCTTTTTGTCTTCAGGGACGTTCAGGCTATTCAGCATCTGTTTGCCGGGGATCTGGACGTCACCTAATTCAAATTTGTACATGCCGAATCTGATATTGCCGTGCCAAGTAACTACGGCGTTGTCCGGAATGGTCTTGATTCTTCCTGCCGGAAAGATGAAGTTGGCACAGGCCGAGTGGCAGTAGCCCTTTATCTCAATATCAAGATGGCGTTGAAAGACCAGTTCGCCGATATCGATGCCTGACTCTGCATCGCCTCCGGTGGATCGGATGATTAATTTCTTTACCTGAGGTGATGCAGCGAGTTTCTCCTTGAACTTTTCGACGCTCTCTTTCGTGATATCACCATCGAAAACCATCTCGCTGCCGCCTGCAGTGGTTCTGATGAACGGCTGGCCGCAACCGGATAGAGCAACGGTCAGCAGCACCAAGGAAAATATGAGGCGCATGAAAGTTCCATGCTTAACAATATGTTCGGTTTTCATTTGTGCTTCCTCGCATCGTCGAGTGCCGTGCAAACCGCCTGTGCGCCATCGAGGATGCGCGGGCCGTGGCGGCTGATCAGGGCGCCGGGGATCAACCACAGCTGCCGGTTCTTCACTGCCGGAAGCTTGCCGAACTTCAACCAGTCCGCGAGCGTGGGCTCATCCATGGCGCGCAGTGGCGCGCTGCCGCCACCGCCCATGCGTGCGGTGAGGATGACCTCCGGGTTGGCTGAGACCACGCTTTCGGTGGAGAGCTGTGGCACCAGCATGGTTTCCTTGCCGAAGACGTTCACGCCGCCGCACAGGCGGATCACGTCCGAGATGATCTGCTGGTCATTGATGGTCAGCAACGGTTTCTGGGCGATCTGGTAGAACACGCGAACCGGTGGCCGGCCGGTGTAGGCGCGTTGCAAGGCGGCGTGGCGGGCACGGAATTTTGTTGCCGCAGCGCTGGCTACGCGTTCGCTGCCCATCAGCTGACCGATGCGTTCGAGCACGCCGGGAATGTCAGCGATGCCGTGCGGTTCGAAATACGCCATCGGAATGTTCAGGGCACGCAACTGCTCCACTTCACGCTGGGCGTTGCCGTGGAACCACACCAGTACCAGATCCGGCTTGAGGCTGGCGATGCGTTCCAGATCGAGCTTCTGGTTGCTGCCGATGCGTGGCACCGCGAGTGCGGGCGGCGGGAAGTCGCTGTACTCCACCGCGCCCACCAGCTTGTCGCCACCACCCGCTTCGTAAAGCATTTCGGTGAGGCTGGGGGCTAGCGAGATCACGCGTTGGGCTGGGGCTTTCAGTGTCAGCGTGTGGCCGGCATCATCTTTCAGGGTGATGGGGGCTGCGTGGGTCACGCCGAGGCATAGCAGCATGACAAGCGCAACGAGAAATCTTGGGCCGTGGAAGAGGTTTGTGGGAGCGACGTCCATGTCGCGAACGGCTGCTTCGCGACGTGGACGTCGCTCCCACAGATTCAAACACGCTGCGTGGCCAGAGGCTGCTCCTGCGGCAATCATTACGCGTTTCAAAATATTCATAAAGGATTCTCCAGCGCCACGCGGAACCAGCGCGCATCATTTTCTTCACGCATGCTGACCGGTATGCCAAATGCAGCGCTGAGCCGATCCGCTTGCAGCACATCGTCGCGCGGACCATGCACCGCCCCACCCAGGCCGTCGAGCAGCAGGGCGTGGGTGGCCAGGGTCCAGGCCAGGTTGAGATCATGCACGGCAGTCAACACCGTACCGCCATCGGCTGACCAGCGCTTGAGGCGTTCCTGCAGCAGCGCCTGATGCGACCAGTCCAGATGCGAGCTGGGTTCATCCAGCAAGAGCAGCGGAGCCCCTTGGGCACATGCTGTGGCGAGTGCGATACGCTGGCGCTCGCCGCCGGAGAGCATGCGTACATCGGTATCGGCCAGATGGTCGACATCGAATTCGCTCAGCCAATGACGCGCCAGCGCCTCGACCGCTGGGGCCGAATGTTCCGGGTGCAGTGCGAAGAGGGCACAAGCCACGGTCTCCCAGGCGCTGACCGGAAACGGGTCGAGCCAGAATTGCGGACACCAGGCACGCTGGCGGGCGAGCGCTTCACCAGGCCAGCCCGCCAGTGGTTTGCCGTGGAGCAGGATGCTTCCGGCATTGGGTGGGAGAAGACCTGCCAGCGCAACGAGCAGGGTAGACTTGCCCGCGCCGTTCGGCCCGAGCAACACCCAGCGCTCGCCAGGATTCATCGACAGGCTGAGATCCGCGATCAGGCTGCGTCCATCGGGTTTGCCGCCGGCATTCAGGCGCAGATTTTCCAAGCGCAGACTCATGCGCGCCTCCGCAAGAGCAGCATCAGGAACAAGGGCACTCCCACGCTGGCCGAGATCACGCCCACTGGCAATTGGGCCGGCGCAATGATGGTCCGTGCCACCGTGTCAGCGAGCACGAGGAAAACCCCACCGAACAATGCTGAAAATGGCAAAAGCATTCTGGCGTGACGCAATCCGGTGAGTCTTACGATATGCGGCGCAACCAGACCGACAAAGCCGATGCTGCCTGCCGTGGCGACCGCTGCGCCGGTAGCGAGACAAGCCGCGAAGATGGCGATCCGGCGGCGCTTGGCAACCGGCACACCGAGCGTCCACGCCCAGGCGTCACCGCGTGCGATCCAGTCCAGCTCCTGCGCGCGCGGCCAGGCCAGCAGCAGGGCGAGGCCCACGGCGACCCACACGGGCCACCACAGTGCCGCACCGTTCAGATCGCCAAGTAGCCAGAACACGATGCTGCGCAACTGCAGGTCATTGGCCATCGCCAGCATGAAGGACACCACCGCACTGCACGCTGCACCGATCATCACGCCGACCAGCAGCACGATCACCGTGCCGGGCTGGGCGCTGGGCGCGAGGCCACGCCCCATGCTGCGCCAGGCCAGCGCGAAGACCAATGACATGGCACCGAGTGCGCCGAGTACGGCACCAAGCTCCGGCGCCAGCAGCAGGCCGGCCGGGGCGAGCAGCAGCATCAGTAACGCACCGACCGAAGCCCCACTGGTCACGCCCAGCACATGCGGATCGCCGAGCGGATTGCGCGTGACCAACTGGATCAGCGCGCCCGCCAAGGCGAGGGCCGCACCGGTGCCGAAGGCTGCGAGCACGCGTGGCACGCGGATCAGCCAGAGAATCTCTTCACTCGGCCAGCCCCAGCCCGCAGAGCCCGAGAGCAGGCCTAGCAGCAGCGCGGCGGGCACGCCAAAGGCGGCGAGCAGCAGGGCGAGGGGGAGGGGTGGGGGTTTGAGGGTCATGACGAAAGCGTAGGGCGGGTTAGCGGCTTTTCGCGTAACCCGCCGGTTGTTGGCAAGGGGCCGCTTTGTGGCCAGAAATTTCTTGATCGGTGGGTTGTCGCTTCGCTCCGAACCCATCTACGAAATTTGTCATGTGCGGTGCTCCAGAATCGCCATCAGTTTTTCGGTATCCATGAATTCCTCGATCATATCCGCCAGCCGTTCGATGCTCGCATCGCGCAGTGCGGCAATGTCCGGCGACCTTGCTTCACTCAGGCCTGCCCAGGCGAGCAGCGCGTCGCAGGCGGCGGGCGAATCGAAGAGCCCGTGCAGATAAGTGCCGAGGATCTGATTGTCAGCCGAAATGGCGCCGTCCGGGCCGCCGGAAAGTTCCACGGCAGGGTGACTCAGCGCGGGGCCGGTCGTCACGCCGGCGTGGATTTCATAGCCATGCACCTCAATCTCGGCGTCATCCCGGCCCTTCGACAAGCTCAGGATAAACCGGGCTTCGCCCGAGCCGGGATCCAGCGGAGGCGTTGCCGCAACGTCCGATCTGGATTCCGGCCTTCGCCGGAATGACGGCAATGGAAGGTTCAGCGTTCCGTGCTCATTGCGCAGTTGCTTCGCAGAAGCAAGCGTGGTGCGCATATCCAGATAGCCCAGTCCGCAAGCCACGCCCGGCGCGCCTTCCAGACCATCAGGGTCGGCAATCTCCGTGCCGAGCATCTGGAAGCCGCCGCAGATGCCGATGACTTTTCCGCCGTAGCGCAGGTGCCTGGCAATGGCCGCCTCCCAGCCCTGCTGGCGCAGGAAGGCGAGGTCGGCACGCACGGCCTTGGAGCCGGGCAGCACGATCAGGTCCGCCGCTGGGATATGTGAGCCCCCGGTGTGACCGTAACCGGGCACACCCCCCTCCGAGGGGGTGGCGCCAGGCTTGGGACGCCCCGGCGCCTGACTTGCTTCATCCGGCCCGATGAAACGGAAGTCGATCTGCGGGTGCAGGCGCAGGGCGTCGAAATCGGTGTGGTTCGAGATACGCGGGGTGACCGGCACGATCACCCGCAGGCGCTGGCCTTCACCAGCGGGCGAGAGCACGTCGCGGGCAATCGCGTCTTCGGCTTCCAGTTGCAGGCCGTGCAGATAAGGCAGCACGCCGAGCACGGGCTTGCCGGTGCGTTCTTCCAGCCAGTCCAGCCCGTTTTGCAGCAGGGCGATATCGCCACGGAAACGGTTGATCACGAATCCCTTCACGCGGGCCTGCTCGGACTCGCTGAGCAATTCCAGCGTGCCGACCAGATGCGCGAAAACGCCGCCGCGGTCGATGTCCGCCACGAGGATCACCGGGCAATCCACGGCCTCGGCGAAGCCCATGTTGGCGATGTCATTCGCGCGCAGATTGATCTCGGCGGGCGAACCGGCGCCTTCGACGATCACCGCTTCGTACTGGCTGCACAGGCGGGCGAAGGAATCGAGCACGGCAGCTCGCGCCGTGGATTTGTAGGCGTGGTAATCCAGCGCATCCATGTTGCCAATGGCATGACCCTGGATGATCACCTGCGCGCCGACGTCGGTATTCGGTTTCAGCAGAACCGGGTTCATGTCGGTGGTGGGCGCGATGCGGCAGGCCATGGCCTGCGCGGCCTGGGCGCGGCCGATCTCGCCGCCATCAGCCGTCACCGCTGAATTCAATGCCATGTTCTGTGGCTTGAAGGGCGCGACCTTTATGCCGCCGCGTACCAGCCAGCGGCAGATCGCCGCGACCACGGTGCTCTTGCCGGCGTCCGAGGTGCAGCCCTGGACCATGAGGGTGCGGGCAGTCATGGAGCAAACCCTGTAGGGCGGGTTAGCGGCTTTTTGCGTAACCCGCCGGTTGTGAGCAAGCGGCCGCATAGCGGCCGGAAATGTATTGATCGGCGGGTTACGGCCTGCGGTCTAACCCACCCTACGAAAAGCGTGGTGCGGCGTGGCTCAAGGGAGGACATCGAGCACCTCCGTCAGTTGCGTGACGCGGGCCACGTAGGCATGGGCGTGCTGCTGCGGCCAGCCGACGTGACGCTCGACCCAGATCGGGCGCAGGCCCAGCGTAGCGGGTCCCAGCACATCGTTGAAGGCGTCGTCGCCAACGAACCAGCAGTTCTCTGGCGCTACGTCCAGCATGCTGAGTGCATGCAGGTAGATCGCCGGATCCGGCTTCTTGCAGCCCAGCTCGCCGGAAATGACCGCGACCTCGTCCCAGGGACGCAAGGCGGTATTGCGGATCTTGGCGCGCTGCGAGGCCGAGGAACCATTGCTGACGATGCCGACGCGATAGCCGCGCGCGGCCACCGCTTCCAGCACGGAGACAGCATCCGGGAGGAGCGTGGTCTCTACCCAGGCTTCGCGGCGGAAGCGTTCGAACAGCGCATGCGGATTCGTGTGCGGCAGGTGCTGCGCGCATAGCGCCTCGAAGCGTGCCGGGCCGGGCGAGCGGCCATTGTCGTCGAGCGCGATGAAGGTATTGAGGAACGTGGATTCGCTCTCAGCGTGCACCTCGCCTTCCTGCCACAGGCGCTGGGCAAAGCGCATCACGCTGGCGCGGCGGTCGACAAGCGTCTCGTCAAGATCGAAGAACACGGCACCATCGTTTCGGGTTGTCATGCCATCACCTTGGTGAGCACGGCCTCAAGCTGTTGCCACTGAGGCTCATTCCCCGGCAAACCGAAGCGCAGGCCTTCGTCATACTTTCGCAGCAGCACGGCGCGTTGGGCAAATGCCTCGAACAGCTCGCTGGCCAATGCGGTGGGTACCCAGCGGAACAAGGCACAGCCCGATGGTGAGCGCAGGCCATGTGCGTTGAGCAGGTTGGCGAGGCGTTCGCTGCTTGCTGCGAGTTGCAGGATCTGCGTCTGCTGCCAGACGCGATCAGCCAGTGCGCGCTGGGCAACCCAGCGTGCCGGACCGCTGACGGTCCATGGCCCGAGGCGGGCGGAGAGTTCGTCGAGCAGATGATCTTCGGCGGCGATGAAGCCACAGCGCACACCCGCCAGTCCCCAGAATTTCCCGAGCGAACGTAGGACCACCAGTCCGGGCTGGCGAGCGTCGCTGAGTACGCTCTGTTCCGGTGTTGCATCGATGAAGGCTTCATCCACGATCAGCAAGCCACCGCGAGCAGAAAGCCGGGCGTGCCACGCGCGCAGCATGTCTGGTGCGATGAGGCCCCCGGTGGGGTTGTTCGGGTTAGAGAGCAGCAGCACGTCGACGCGCTTGAGCGCAGCGTCCACATCGGCGTAGGCGATCGCCTCGACCTGATGGCCGGCCGCCTGCCAGGCTTTCATGTGTTCGGCATAGCAGGGCGATAGGATGCCGACCTGGCGCGGGGCAAAGAGCTGTGGCAAAGCCTGGATCGCGGCCTGGGAGCCTGCCAGGGGCAGCACGCGCTGGCCGCCGAAGTAGGCCAGACTGGCCATGGCCAGACCATCGTCGTCTTCGGGCAGGCGCCGCCAGACTTCCGCAGGCAGCGCGGGCACCGGCCAGCCGGTCGGGTTGATGCCGGTGGATAAATCCAGCCAATGCTGCAGCGGGATGCGGTAGTCATGTGCGGCGGCACGCAGGCGTCCGCCGTGATTGAGATTAGAGTCCGAGTGCATCTGCCAAGCCTATCACTACCAGCCAGATCAGCAGGCTGTGCGATATCAGGGTCAGGGTGCGCGGGATGTCCGTAGCGCTTGCCTTGCGGCCTTCTCCCAAGGCCGGGCGTTGTTCCACGGCGCCTTCATAGATGGCCGCTCCCCCCAATTGCAGGCCCAGGCAGCCCGCGCCGGCTGCCATCACCGGCCCGGCATTCGGGCTGGACCATTGCGGTGCTTGGTGGCGCCAGCAGCGCAGTGCGCGGCGGGTCTGTCCGAGCAAGGCGTAGGTCAGCGCAGTGAGGCGGGCGGGGAGGTAATTCAGGACATCGTCGGCGCGCGCGGCGAGGCGGCCGAATTCATTGAAGCGCGGCGTGCGATAGCCCCACATGGCGTCGAGGGTGTTGGCAAGCCGGAACAGGATCACGCCCGGCGCACCAGCCACGGCACACCAGAACAGTGCGCCGAAGATGGCGTCGTTGCCGTTTTCCAGCAAGGACTCGACGGTGGCATTGGCGGCGGCGGCTTCGTCCATGTCAGCGGTTTCGCGGCTGACCAGATAGCCGACACGCCGGCGGGCTTCCTCGAAGTCCCCATGCCGCAGTGCCTCGGCCACGTCCATGCCGTGATCATTCAGGGAACGGGCTCCGAGCGCGAAATAGAGGGCGATGCCATTCACGATCCACACATGTCCGAATGACAAGGTGGCGGCCGCCAGCAGTGTCGGGGGCAGCACCAGCAGTGCCCAGCCCAGGCTGCCGCGCAGGATGCGTGCCGTGCCGGTATTGAGCCGCCGCTCCAGCCACTGGGCGATACGCCCGAACCCTACCAGCGGGTGCCCGCGCGGGACTTCACCAAACAGATGATCGAGGATCACGCCGAGCAGCAGGGACAGGGTGATACTCATGATGCAAAGAGCATGGCAAGCGCCGCCGGGTTGGACGGGAAATAAAAGTGGATGTAGCTCGCGGTCAGTTTATCCACGCGATACACGGCTTCGGCAGTGGGTCCGCTGTTGGGATTCGTGCCCGTGGCAATCGGCGTCAAGTTCGTCTCAGAGCGTGAATAATGAAAGCTGTGGCCGCGTAGTGTCCCTTCCGGTAAATCGACCGATTGCAAGCCCAGTGCGGCAAGGCGGGTCTGCATCAAGGCCGAGCCCTCAAGCAGGCCGAAGCCGGTATGCATCGCTCCGTCTGCCGTGACGAGTGTTTCGAACAGGCACATCATGCCGCCGCACTCGGCGAGCAGTGGTTTGCTGGCACTGTGGTGGGCCAGCAGGGAGAGCTGCATGCCGGTATTGGCCGCGATGCGGGCGGCGTGCAATTCCGGATAGCCGCCGGGGAGCCACACCGCGTCGCATACGGGCAGTGCATTGTCATTCAGGGGCGAGAAGAAACACAGCTCGGCGCCGAGTGCGCGCAGGGTATCGAGGTTGGCCGGGTAAATGAAGCAGAAGGCTTCATCGCGGGCGATGGCGATGCGTCGGCCTTTCAGCAAGGGCTGGAGCGTGGGGCTTGGGGCATCGGAAACACCACTCCATTCCAGAATTAGCGACGGATCAAAGCGCAGCGCAGCGGCAGCCTTGTCGAGCTTGGCATCCAGATCGGCCAGTTCCGCCGCAGGCAGCAAGCCCAGATGGCGTTCCGGCAAGGAGATCACTGCCTCGCGTGGCAACCAGCCCAGCCCGGGGATATGTGCCGGCAGGGATTCAAACAGCATGGCAGCATGGTGTGCGCTGCCGACGCGGTTGGCGAAGACCCCGGCGAATTCCAGATCCGGCTGGAAGCTGGCCAGGCCATGTGCCAGCGCGCCGAAGGTCTGGGCCATGGCGCTGCCATCGATCACGGCAACGATGGGCAGGCCGAAAGCGCGTGCCAGATCGGCGCTGGAGGGCGCGCCATCGAACAGCCCCATGACCCCTTCTACGAGGATCAGGTCGGCGTCTTCCGCTGCTTGGGCGAGCAGTGCCCGACAATGTTCCAGGCCGCCCATAAACAGATCCAGTTGATAGCAGGGCGCGTTGCTGGCCCGCTCGTGGATCATCGGGTCGAGGAAGTCCGGCCCGGTCTTGAAAATGCGGACTTTCTCGCCGCGGGCACGTGCCTGACGGGCCAGGGCGGCCGTGACGGTCGTCTTGCCCTGACCGGAAGCGGGGGCGGCGATCAGGAAGGCGCGGCAATCAGACATACCCGACTCCGTTGGAGCGGCCAGTGGCCGCGAATGCAGTCTCATTCCCCGCGTAGAGTTCGCGGCCACTGGCCGCTCCAACCAACATCACCACTCCACCCCCGGCATGGCTTTCACTCCCGCGTGATAGGCGTGCTTGACCAGGTTCATCTCAGTCACCGTGTCGGCAATCTCGATCAGGCCTTCCGGTGCGGCACGTCCGGTGATGATCACGTGTTGCATGGTCGGGCGGCTGTCCAGTTCGTGGGTGACCTCATCCAGCGGCAGCCAGCCGTATTTGAGCGTGTAGGTGAATTCGTCGAGGATCAGCAGGTCGATGGCCGGGTCGCGCAGGTAGACCAGCGCCTGTTCCCAGGCCACGCGGGCGGTGGCGGTGTCCTTGGCATTGTCCTGCGTATCCCAGGTGAAACCGTCACCCATGACATGCCATTTGACGCGGGGGTGATCGCGGAAGAAGGCTTCCTCGCCGGTGTCCGAACGATTCTTGACGAACTGGATCACCGCGCAGTGCATGCCGTGTCCGAGCGCACGGGCCAATACGCCGAAAGCTGCGCTGCTCTTGCCCTTGCCATTACCGGTGTTGATCAGCAACAGGCCGCGTTCCTCGTTGGCCGAGGCGATATTTGCATCAATGACGGTCTTTTTGCGTGCCATACGCGCCTTGTGGCGGGTGTTCTTATCGGCGTTGTTTGTCGTTGTCATGTCGAGGTTCCGATAAACCGCAGCAGGCGGGGGCACCGGCTGCGGGCCGATCTTACTTCGGTTGGTAGCGAATGGTCACAAACGCACCAATGCCAGACTGGTTGTAGCCATCGACAGTCTGGTAACGCTTGTCGAAAGCATTTTCGATGCGGGTCTGCACACGCCACTCCTTGCTGAAGGCATACGCCAGACGCAGGTCGGTGGTGGCGTAGCCGCCCAGCTTCACAGTGTTGGCTGCATCGTTGTAACGCTTGCCCGAGGCATTGAGTGAAGCACCGAAGGACCACTTGCCAAGTTGGTGATCAGCATCCAGACGGCCGGTCTGGCGCGCACGCCGGGCCAGCAGGTTGCCTTCGCTACTGTCTCCCGAATGATCCTTGGGGTTCAGGAAGGTGGCGCTGGCGGCGAGCTTTGTGTTGCCGAGTTTCTGTGAGGCATTCAGCTCTAGCCCGGTGATGTGGGCCTGGGCTACATTGCTCGGTAGCCAGGTCCAGGAGCCGGGCGCAATCGGGGCCCAGGCGATCAGGTTGCTGACGCGGCTCTTGAACGCGCTGGCTTGCCAGTCGAAGTCACCGTGCTTGCCGGAGGCTCCGACTTCGACCGTGCGGGATTTTTCCGGTTGCAGATTCGGGCTGCCTGCGCCGGGCCAGTACAGATCATTGAAGCTGGGCGCCTTGAACGCCGTGCCGTAGCTGGTACGCAGGTGCAGGGCGGGCGAGAAGGTGTAACCCGCCGCGATGCTGCCGGTGTTGTGGTGGCCGAACTGTTCGTTCTTGTCGTGACGGGCGGCAAGCTGCAGGTCGACGGCGCCCAGATCCGCGAGGTATTGACCATAGACCGCTTTGTTGATGCGCTTGGTCCGGTCGTAGTTTGTGTTGCTCAGGATTTCGTCATACAGGTAATCGAAGCCGCCGACCAGTTGATGGCCCTTGGCCACCGTCACCTCGTTCTGCCAGTTTGCCTGACTGCGGCGGGTGTCGATGCGCGAGCGGAAAATCTCGTCGGTAAAATTCTTCGAGGCATCCAGATTTTGTGCGAGCTTGAGGCTGGTGGTGTATTTCTCGCTGGCTGCATAGCGTAGGTTGCCGGCATATACGTCCTGTTGCAGATCGGTGACGTTCGGGTCCCCGTCGTATTTGTTGCGGCCTTCGGTATGCAGCGCCTGCAGATCGAAGTCCAGTTTCTCGTTCAGGCGCCCGCCGCCGCGCAGGTTCATCGTGCTGCGGGTATAGCCATCGCGATCGGGTTCGCTGCTGCCATCCTTGACGTTGATGCCACGTGTTGTCTGCCCTGATGCGCCGACGTTTATCCAGGCATCGGCTGAGCCGAAACCTCCAGTAACCGATCCGTCATAGGTGCCGCGTGAGCCCCCACCGAGGCTGAAGCTGGGGGACTGCACGCCTTTCTTGGTGAAGATCTGGATCACGCCACCGATGGCTTCCGAACCGTACAGACTGGCGCGTGGGCCGCGTACGATCTCGATGCGTTCGATCTGTTCGATGGGCAAGTCCTGCAGGGGCGCACTGCCGAGCGTGGCGGAGCCAACCTTGACGCCGTCGATCAGCACAAGCGTGTGGCTGTCATTGCTGCCGCGCAGGAACAGCGAGGTGGTTTTGCCGGGGCCCCCATTGTTGGTGATCTGTACGCCGGGCAAACCGCGCAGTAAATCGGGGACGGACATGCTTTGTTGCTGTTCGATGTCCTTGCGCGTGATAACCGTGACAGACGCCAGCGTTTCGTTGGCTGTGCGGGCAACCCGATTGGCTGTCACGACGACCGGTTCGAGTTCGGTTTCCTGGCTTTGTGCGTAAGCAGAGTGGGAGATTGCCAGCAGCACGGCTGCCGGCAAGACTTTGTTGCGGTTGATTTTCAAGATGAAGCTCCTTCCGTGCCGCCCGCACGGGTAGTGGGATAAAGGGCGGGTGCAGGGAAGGAAAGTACAAGGCAGGTCGACGATGCGACGACAAGCCCGCACATCGCCCGCCGCAATGCACCTCGGAATGCTTCGGGCCGGTCTCCGGACTTGCGAGTGAAGAGGATCGTGCCTTCTTCCAACACAACGCCTTCCCGTGCGAAAGCACAGTGGCTGCCTGTTGCGTCTTGACTCGTTTACCGTTGCGGGGGCAGTGCCGGAATGACCTGATCCGAAATGGAAAGGCGCACCGGCTTCCCGTTTAATCTGCATGAAGGGCTTCGCGCAGACACCAGAAGCGAGGCGGATTCTACCGTACAGCGTTTGTTGCGTCGATTGTGCTGTAGCGCCTTGACCTGGTTCCGGGCCGGGCACTACCATCCTTCCCATGGATGCTGAATTGACCAGTCTGGAAACACGACTTGCTGCGCTGCTGGAGGCACATCAGAGCTTGCGCATCGAGAATCACGAGCTGACCACACGCGTGGCTTCACTACAGGTGGAAAACCGGCGCCTTTCCGAGAAAGTGACCGTTGTGACGGAGCGTGTGGAAAAAATCCTGGCCCAGCTGCCGCTTGAGGATGGTGTGTGATGGCGAACGAAACCCTTGTCATCCAGATCATGGGACGGGACTATCAGGTGTCCGTCAAACCGGAAGAGAAAGAGACCCTGCAGGCGGCAGTCGTAATGGTCAACGACAAGCTTCAGCAGTTGCTGGGCAAGAACTCATCCGGAAGTGAATCCACGGCTGTGATGTGCGCGTTGATGATTGCGCATGAAGCCGTTGTGGCGCAGCGTATGGCGGGAGTGGACATCCCGGCCTACCGGCGTAGAATTTCAGCCATGGCTGAGAAAATTGACAAGGCTTCAGCCATACAAGAGAAACTTTTTTGAACGGTTTGTGAAGTCAGGATAAGTACTCACAGCGCTTTGTGAGATCCTGACCGATAAAGAACATAAGGGTTGCAACAGATCAGCAGCCCAAGCAGCTTTCCCCTGCGGTGTTTGTTAAGGTCACATACTCCTTGAGCCAATGTCTATGTGACATGGTTATCTGCCCACCAAGCCGCTGTTGTGAGCGCCCTTTACCGGGCGCACCTGATGCGGTCGGGCGATGACCCCCTGAACTCCGGTTCAGGATGACGGCCTGACGGCACATGCGGGGGATCCTATTCGAGGCGCGGAGCAATGGCTCCGCGCCTTTTTCGTTTACGGCGCGAATAAATCCTGTGCGGCTGTTGCGGGAAAACCACGATAGAAAAGTTTTAGCCAAAAAAACAAAACTGATAGCCCCATTAGTTGTTGTGATGTGCAAGAATGCTTTCACCACGGAGTTAGCTCCGCGCTAAACAGCGCCAGGGCACACCATGGGGAGTGAGGAGACCGGTGTTCCATCAGAGAACACCATACAAGAGACCGCACCTGGTGTGTATTCAGTAGGTCGCGATCTGAGCAGCACCAGGACCGGGCCCTTCGGGGGCCCGGTTTGCGATACCAGTTTTTTGACCGTAGCGTCTGCTGCGGTTGCGGGCCGCAAGGCCGCATGAAGGGGGAGGGAAATCCGAGCTAAGGATTTCCTCAATTTGGGACGGGAAGTCACAGGCGTGACTTCCCGTTTTTTTGTCTACGCCTTCGTCACGTCCTGCCTGTGCCAGAATGAAACGATCAATCACCTTCTGGAGAGGCACGCATGCGTTTTGGTGACGGTGAAGAAAGCAGCAACATCGAAGATCGGCGTGGCGGCAGCGGACTGGGTGGAGGTCGTTCGATCGGGATCGGTACTGTCGTGCTGGCGCTGGCGGCCTGGTATTTCGGGATAGACCCACGGATCGTCTTGAATGGCGCTGGGGTATCGCAGGTCTCACAAACCTCTCGGGCACCCGAGCAGGTTTCTGCACGTGAAGAGGAGCGTCGGCACTTTGTTGGCAGGGTGTTGGCTGATACCGAAAAAACCTGGGGCGAGTTGTTCCGGGCGGCGGGCAAGCAATATGTCGAACCGCGCCTCGTCCTTTTTCGCGGAGCAACCCAGACGGCTTGCGGGATGGGCCAGGCTGCCATGGGGCCGTTCTATTGCCCGGCGGACGAAAAGGTTTACATCGATCTCGGGTTCTACGATGAGTTGCAGCAGCGTTTCAAGGCTCCGGGGGATGCTGCGCAAGCCTATGTGATTGCCCATGAAGTCGGACACCATGTGCAGAAGCTGTTGGGGATTTCGGAAAAGGTCGAGCGTGCGCGTGCCCGTTTGCCCGAAGCAAAAGCCAATGCTCTTTCTGTCAAACTGGAATTGCAGGCCGACTGCCTTGCCGGGATCTGGGTGCATTATGCCAATCGGGAACGGCAGGTGCTCGAAGCGGGGGATATTGACGAAGTGCTAGGGGCCGCCACAGCGATTGGGGACGACACATTGCAACGCCAGTCGCGGGGGTATGTGCAGCCGGATAGTTTTACGCACGGCACATCGGCGCAACGCGTGCAGTGGTTCCGGCGTGGCTTCGATACCGGGAGCCTGCCCCAGTGCGATACATTTCGTCGCGAGTGAGTCGAAGAATCAATCCTGGCGCGGGTTTACCCCGAATGAAAAACCGTCAGTCATCTCGAAAACCCTGATGAGTATTCCTTGTTTTCTGACATAGGATGAATCAAGGGCAAGTGAGTTGATGGTTCATTCCGCTGAGGAGGCACGATCATGAAACTGATGGATACCGGACATGCGACTGTTGCGCATCAGACCTTCCGTGATGATGGTTTGCGCGAGCAGGAAGGCTTGAAGGCAGAACTTTCTCCTCCCGACAAGTTGGTGCATCCGCTTGAAAGCCGGATCATTGGCAGGATGGGACGCAATACGGAAGAGGACATGCAGATGCTGCTGACTGGCGGCATCATGTGAGAACACAGGTGTTTGTTCCAAAGACGGAAGCTCGCGCAAGCGGGCTTCTGCATTTCTGGGCCAAGCTTGAGGGAAGTGGAGCGGCAAAGGGCGCGCTACCGGTGCCCGTCGACGGAACAACGGACTCCTGTTGTGCGCGGATGTGTGCCAAAGGATGGTCCTTCTCTGCTGGATGGCACACAAACAGGCTCCGGGAAACATCAGGAATCGTATCTTTCGTCGTTTTGACCAACGACAAGGGAAACGATGATGGATCTACAGCGTGTCTGCGAACTATTCCTCAACCACTGCAGCTCAGCAATCAGCTTGTCGGAACATACTTTGCGAGCCTATAGGGGGGACCTGAAGCACGCTCAGAAATTCATGGGCCAACAGGCTGAACTGACAAGTATCAAGAGGGAGAGCTTGCGTCGGTATATCGGAACCATGCGGAATGAGCAGAGGCTCAAGGAAAGCACGATCAAGCGGAGGGTCGCCTGCTTGAAACTGCTGTTCAAATGGGCTCGCCAGGAATCCATGCTCAAGACGAATCCGTTTGACACACTCAATGAACGAATTCGTTTGCCGAAACGGCTGCCAAGAGCCATCGACAGTGCGGATGCCCGCAAACTCAGAAAGACGGCAACCGCACCGAGTGGCGAGAATGGCTTTGATGTCCATTGCAAAAAGACAGCCGTCAGCCTGCTGTTAGAGACCGGCATCAGAGTCGGGGAACTATCCAGCATACAGATCGAGGATGTGTCACTGGCCGACAGGTGTATAAAAATTCATGGCAAAGGAAACCGACAACGCTTTGTTTACCTCTTGTCTCCCGCCGCCTTTGAAACCGTTTCAAGCTTTCTTGCCAAACGTAAGCATGTTGACTCGCAAAGCTCGAAATTGCTGGTGAACGAAGAGGGAAAGCAGCTGACCCCACCCTTGGTCAGACAGGCGCTGCGTGAATTGGGCAAGTCAGCGGGAATTGCACGGCATATCACTCCGCACATGCTGCGACATACGTGTGCGACCCAATGGTTGGAGAACGGGCTGGACATTCGTTACGTCCAAAAACTCCTCGGTCATCACAGCATCTCCACGACAGAAATCTACACGCACGTATCCGACCAAAGTTTGAGAGAGGCCTTGTTGCGGGCAAATGGAGGGCGCTAACGATAACTAGGAATTATCTTGCGTTCCTCTGCGCCACAAACTCAGGTAGATGAGTCACAAATGAGCAGCCTAACTACCAGCACGGGTCCCTTGGTTGCAGGAGATGCCACACGCGACTTCCATCCTGGGGCGGATCTTACCTATCGTCTATTCACTGATGTACAGGCGAGCTCAGCAGACCTGAAGCGCGCGATCTTGTACGGCACCCTTTTTCAAGGGTGCATGTTTGCAAAGGTTCGATTTGACAACTGTGACATCGAGGGGGCTCAGTTCACACAATGTACCTTTGTCGAGTGCACCTTCATCGATGCTGACCTCCGGTCTTGCACGTTCGTAGCCTGCGACTTTGAAAACTGCAGCTTCGAGCAAGCACTCTTACTCGACATCACGGTCCAGAGCGGTAGCTTCTCAGGAACCATTTTCGACCGAGCAAGTATTCACGAGTCGACGTTTGAGCGGTCTACGCTGAGCGAGTGCTCAATCAAGAATGTCAGCGCTCTGCACAACACCTTTGACAGGACGAACTTCGAAGACATTCGAATCGCCGACTGCACCTTTCTGTACGCATTGATGTTGGGCTGCCGGTTTGATCGCGTGGAGTTGAATACTGAAGCGGTTGGAACGATCTATGGGATTTCTCGCGAAGACTTGGCTTCCATGACGTTGGTGTTTCTCGGCGAAACCCAGCGCAATCCGGACGAGGATCTCATTGAGGTATTGAAGACATCCTACCTAGCCCGAAAATGGTATTTCCTCAAAGCGATGCTTGAGGTTTGCTATGGCCCCGAGCATCGACTGCTTGCACTGAACCGTGCCTTGGACACCTTGTGCGAGGTAGCCACGCTTGGCATTGGGGTTAAGCGAGATGAGTTCAGATTTCTGATGAGAGTCGCCGAGGAACTTTCAAGGCAGGGCATGCTGCCCATAGACTTCTTGGTGCACGCAGCGGAACAGACCGGCCTGCTGCTGAACAAGCCCGACCTCATGTCAAACGTGGTCGCGACCGTTCAGGAACTGCACAATCGGGTCTACCTACTGCTCCAGCAGAGCATTGACCTCTATAGCGAGGAGGTCGACAGACTGCTGCTGACAGATGATGAAGATGCCGCGATGCGGCTTACCTTAACTTACCGCGAGCGCCCGACCATTGATTCCGCCGAGGTGATTCGATTGGCCGGTCAGTTAATGTCCACACGACATCCTGACGCTACACTCGTTTCTGCGCGGCCTGGGTCCTGGATCGAAGTTGTTCGTACCTCTGCGGTCGGAGTTTTGGCCCTTTATGCGATCATTGTCGCCACGAATGGCATTTTGGCTCAATTGATTCGGACGCGAGCGCTTGCCAATGCTTTGGTCCTGCCGATTCCCAAGCGCACGATGCAGACTCTTGTGAGGAGTTCAGTACTTCGGCACAGCGAACCAGTGCAAAGCCGATTAACACATACAGCCCTCAATGCCTTGTCCGACCTGACGAAGCGCTCGATCAGCACCGATAATGTGTATGGGCTCATCGCTGGAGGATTAGAGAAGTTGGATACCGTCTCTGTGGAACTCGAAAGCTCCTCAGCAGATCAGGCCTGAAGCCTCAATTATCGGGAGACAACACGGGACGTTCGCTGCGAATCGCCACGAGCAGTCGATTTAAGGCGGCTTCCATAGGGGAGCCCCAGCGAGCTAGGTTTACCCGGAAACTGAACGGCGCATCAGGAGGTCCGAGGTTGACAAAAGAAGGAATGAACGAAGTTCCAGTATCGTGAATCAATTGCGAAACATAGGGAAACGAAAGCTCCAGATTGCGCGAGACGCCGTTTACGCGAAGCGCTCGGTAAGGACCTTTAGCGCCTAACAAAGTACAACCAAATCGCCTGCAAACGCTCATCAATGCCGCTTCTGACTCCATCAACCGGACTTCAACGGCCACTTGCATCTCGTCAAAGTTCGGCGACAGGAAATGCTCAGAATCCGCCATCGACATGCGGGTTAGTGGACCGGCCCAAATGTCTGATAGATTCTCCAAGGCCTCTAGATGCATGGGGGCGGCAATGACGACACCGAGTTTGACGCCATTCATGCACACGGACTTATGCGGCGAATAGGTTCCGATGAAGCCGACGTGATGCCCCAGTCGCCTGCTCACTTCTGTACCTACCATGCACTGGCATTCGTCCCCTACCACCAGACCACCTGCGGCCATGTATGCAAGCAGGGCCTGCACCGACTCTAGTGAGAAAGCCTCGCCGATACCGTAAATTGGATGGGTGATCCACACCACGTCGATCCGAGGATCAAGTGTCGACAAGTCGGGGGCAATCCAGCCAGAACTCCCTTCTCGCGCATGGTCGCAGGCGACTTCGAAGCCGATCTCCTGTGCCGCGATAGGCACCTGGAAATAGGCCGGCAGGACAATCCTGATACGTTCCTTGCCTAGCTGCCGTAATAGATTGAGCGCGACAAGATTGGCTGTCGTGCCGCTGGGAGTCAACAGCACCGCACGGTCTTCGGTGTACCCAAGTTTTTTTGCGATCTCGCGTTTGAGCGTCAATGGAGCACGGTAGGAGAACACGTACTCGAACGGCGAACTAGGAACGCGCAAGATGGGTTGAATCCCAAGCCCGCTGATAAAGTCTGGAGTGGGATCCCACAGAGATACATTGAAAGGTGCAATGCCGTGACGGGCTTCGTATTCAGATTCAGCCAGTTCTAACTGTTGGAAGCTGAACAGTCTGGTCTGCACCAAGTTTAGGTCGATAGCGATTTGATAATTCCTAGTTATCGTTTATATGCAAACATGTTAGCAGGAAAACCCGCTTTGCTTGATGTAGACACAGCCTGAGAATTTTGACGGCGAGGCAACTGAGCACGCTCACTCCTCTCCAGGAGCTCACCTAAAGTAGCCTGTTCCCTGTCCGGTTTTCCCATAGCGAATTCCGAGCCGCATCTCTATCCTCAGTCCATGCGCCGCTGAGACCTCAACACCATGCCTGACAGCTCCGATCTTCAAAGCGGGAGCGCGCTTGCCGCGTTGATCGACCCGGTTTGCTTTGAATCGACCTGTGCGGATGCTCGCCGCGCTGCGATGATGCACTTTCGAGACCATCGTTCCCTTAGGATGTGTGCTCTAGAATGACCCGAAGAGTAGCTCGCCTGAAGCATCCACGACATCGCTGGCTGAGCCTTTAAGCTGTGGCGAACCTGCCTTTGTCAGTATCGGGCTTAAATAGCCCTTGCAAGTCCTGCATAGTGCTGCCGGTAAGTCGTTGCGGGAATTCCAAGAGCGGCGTGCTGACCTTCAACGAAAGCCCACCAATACCCGGAAGTGTGTGGGCCTTGGCCCTTCGGATAGCAGATCTGAGAGCTCCGTGGGACAGTTCCTGAAGATAAGACAGGCGTCGGATGTTCGTTTTGCAGGCCGAAGCCATCCAGCAAAAATCCGGTATCAAGCACTCGCAGCTGTGGACTTAAAACGATTTGGCATGAGTGGGCATTTCTGAACTGCCGCATGACCAAAAATCTGTTTTCGATCAATGGCTTGCAGAGCAGACTGGATTCTCAGGGAATATTGCGGAATGTGATGGTGGAGCGGGCGATGAGAATCGAACTCACGGCTCTAGCTTGGGAAGCTAGGGTATTACCATTATACGACGCCCGCTCTGGCTGCCTGCTCATCGCAGAACAGGGCGCGATTGTAGCGAGGGCGTAGCGCACTGCGCAAGCTGGATTGATGTCTTGCCGAATATTCTTGTCCGGGCGGCAGGGGCAGGGCAGGGAAAAGATCCTCTTTGAAAGACGAAGCCACAGCGGTTCCGGACAAGGGGAATCGATGGCTTCGGTGTGTGCCGGCCTGTTCTTGGCAAGTCTGGTGCGTCGGCGGGTTCGAGGGGGCGTGGTAAAATCAAGCGGTCGCATTTTCCTGGCTTGCCGTCTTGCAGACGGCTCATCGGTCGCTCATCCATGCTCCAACTCAGCGTCAATGGCGAAGCTCGCCAGATTCCGGCTCCCAGCACCGTTCTGCAATTGCTTGAAAGCATGCAGCTCGCTGGCAAGCGCATTGCGGTGGAACGCAATGGCGACATCGTGCCCAAAGGACTTCACGCCACCACCGTGCTGGCTGACGGTGATGTGCTCGAAATCGTCGTCGCTGTTGGTGGCGGCTGATTCACTTTTCTCAGGATTACCTACATGAACGACCCATTGTTGATTGCTGGCCGCGAATATCACTCCCGCCTGTTGGTGGGTACCGGCAAGTACAAGGATTTCGACGAGACCCGCCGGGCTATCGATGCGTCCGGTGCGCAGATCGTTACCGTCGCGGTGCGTCGCGTGAATATTGGCCAGAATGCCAATGAGCCCAGCTTGCTCGACGCGCTGCCATTGAAGGACTTCACCTATCTGCCGAATACCGCGGGCTGTTTCACTGCCGACGATGCGGTACGGACCTTGCGTCTGGCGCGCGAGCTGCTCGATGGCCACGATCTGGTCAAGCTGGAAGTCCTGGGCGACCAGACTACGCTGTTCCCGAACATGCCGGAAACACTCAAGGCCGCTGAAACGCTGGTTAAGGATGGCTTCAAGGTGATGGTGTACTGCTCGGACGACCCGATCCAGGCCAGGATGCTCGAAGACATCGGCTGTGTCGCGGTGATGCCTTTGGCATCGCTGATCGGTTCTGGCATGGGCATCCTGAATCCCTGGAATCTGAAACTGATCATCGAGCAGGCCAAGGTGCCGGTGATCGTCGATGCCGGCGTGGGCACCGCATCCGACGCGGCAATTGCGATGGAGCTGGGCTGTGATGGCGTGTTGATGAACACCGCGATTGCGGCTGCGAAAGATCCGGTGCTGATGGCGGGCGCTATGAAAAAGGCGGTCGAAGCTGGCCGCGAGGCCTTCCGTGCCGGGCGCATGCCACGCAAGCTCTACGCAGCTACGCCGAGCTCGCCGACAGATGGTCTGATCGGACGTTGATGTGCGCCATGAGTGATACAGCGAACAAACCTGAAGAGGTCGTCGTGGGCGAGCCTACCGGCCGTTTTTCACGCCAGCCCATCCGCTCCTTCGTGCTGCGGCAGGGGCGGATGTCCGACGCGCAGAAGCGCTACATGGACGAGCTCTTGCCGCGTTTCGCGATCTCCTATCGCGAAGGCTTCATCGACTATGCCGAGGTGTTCGGGCGCAAGGCGCCGGTGGTGCTGGAGATCGGCTGCGGCATGGGGGATACCACGGCCAAGATTGCTGCTGCACGACCTGAAACCGATTTCATCGGCATCGAGGTTCACGGCCCTGGCGTGGGGAATCTGTGCAAGCTGATCGATGAGCAGGGGCTGAGCAATCTGCGCGTCATGCAGCACGATGCGACCGAGGTGGTGCGCGACATGCTCGCGCCGGGCTCGCTGGCCGGCATCCATGTTTACTTTCCCGATCCGTGGCCGAAGAAGCGTCACCACAAGCGGCGCATCCTGCAGCCTGCTTTCGTCGCGCAACTGGCTTCACGCCTCGCACCCGGCGGCTATCTGCACTGCGCGACGGACTGGGAAGAATATGCCCAGTTCATGCTGGAGACGCTCTCGGCGGAGCCCTTGCTGCAGAACACCGCCACAGATTACGCACCGAAGCCCGATTATCGCCCGCTGACCAAGTTCGAGGCGCGCGGTTTGCGTCTGGGGCATGGTGTGTGGGATCTGGTATTCAAGCGGATCTGAGGTGAATCCGCCACGCATCCTGCCGCCTACCCGCATCCTCGGTATCGATCCGGGGCTGCGCATCACGGGTTTTGGCGTGATTGAGCGGATCGGCAGCAAGCTGCAGTACGTGGCCAGTGGTTGCATCCGCTCTCCGGATGGCTCCTTGCCTGAACGCCTCAAGGTGATTCTCTCCGGTGTGCAGGAGGTTGTGGATACCTACCAGCCGGCCGAGGCTGCGGTGGAAATCGTCTTCGTGAACGTCAATCCGCAATCCACGCTCTTGCTTGGTCAGGCGCGTGGGGCCGCCATTTGCGGGCTGGTCAGCCGCAATCTGCCGGTGGCCGAATATACGGCGCTGCAGGTCAAGCAGGCGGTGGTGGGCTATGGCAAGGCTAACAAGGAGCAGGTGCAGCACATGGTCAAACGCCTGTTGCTACTGGAAGGCGATCCGCAGGCGGATGCTGCCGATGCACTGGCGGTGGCGATTTCGCATGCGCATGGCAGCAGTGCGGCGGGGGGCTTGATGGCGCTGGCCAAGACGACGCGCAAGCGAGGTGGCCGGCTGATGAGTCTGCCGGAACGCAAATAGCGCTTCTTCTCGGGGTTTGCGCGCTTGATGCGAGTCAATTACAGCGCGCCGGCGGGTTTTCCATACTGGGGACACTTCTTCAGCATGGAGCACCAAAATGACGACGAGCAGTTTTGACAAATACCTGATGGCCGATCATCGCGCCTGCGATCAGCAACTCGGCGCGTTGCGCAAACAGGCGGGAGCCGGCGATTGGGCTGCTGCCCGCTCAAGCAGCCAGGCTTTGCAGCATGATGTGCTGGCCCACTTCGCGGCAGAGGAAGATGTGCTGTTTCCTGCCTTTGAAGCCAGTACCGGCATGCGCGGCGGGCCGACACAGGTCATGCGCATGGAACATGAAGAGGCCCGCTTGCTGCTTGAAGACCTGCTGGCGGCCGTTTTCGGGCAGGATGCCGATGGCGTACGCGGCCATGGCGAAGCGCTGCTGATCCTGCTGCAACAACACAATATGAAGGAAGAGAACATTCTCTATCCGACGGCGCTGGCGTATGCCGGGAGCAGCGCGCCGGAGCTGACGGCACAGATCATTCAACGGCGAGAGGCGGTATGAGCCTCCTGCTGGATGTGCGTGGCTTGCCGCCCTGCGAGCCCTTCGAGCGGACCCTCTCCCGACTGGACGAACTGGCTGCCGGGGATGTGCTGGAAGTCTTGATCCATCGTGAGCCCTTTCCGCTGTACGACCTCCTGCGCGAGCGTGGTTTCACCTGGCAGGTTTCGCCCGAGACCGATGCGGATGGCCGGGCGTATTTCCGTATCGGCATCACGCAAAGCTGACTGTCATGACAATGGTTTCCACCGAGGCCTCGCCAGCGCCGGATATCACATTTGCCCACATGCTGGCAGGTGTGGCGGGCATGATTGCCGCCGCGCTGCTGCTGGTCTGGCAGCCCGATGCCCTGCTGACACGCTGGCACCCTGCTACGCTGGCTGCCGTGCACCTGTTCGCGCTGGGCGGACTGATGCCGGTGATGCTGGGCGCATTGTTCCAGTTCGTGCCGGTGGCTTGTGGTCTGAGCCTGCCGCGCTGGGGGCGACTGGATGGCTGGATCCTCGTGGTCCTGATGCTCGGCAGCCTTACGCTGGCCGGGAGTTTCCTGCAAGGTTCAACACTCGGGTTTGGACTGGCTGGCGTACTTTTGCTGGGGAGCTTGCTCAGCGTTGGTGCACGCTTGGCGTGGGCCTTGGGGCGCCAAGCCGGTCCGGGTGAATTGGCGCGAACCCTGTTGCGCAGTGTGCTGGCCCTGGCGGGCACGGTGAGTCTGGCCAGCCTGCTGCTCGGAATCCTGATCCGGGGTTGGCAACTGCCGCTGCTGGCGATTGTTGACTGGCACGCCCTGTGGGGAATCGCTGGTTGGATGGGCGGTCTCATCGCCAGTGTGGCCAGCATGGTGGTGCCGATGTTTCACGTCACCGACGCTTATCCCAGACGCTGGTTCTGGCTCAGCCGGCTTGTCCTGATGGCACTGTTGCTGGGGACGTTCGCCAGCTGGCTGGCATGGGGCTGGCTGGTGAGCGTGGCCGTCTGTGTGCTGGCGGTGGCCGCTGTGAGCTTCGGGATCCTGACGGTCCGGCGTGTTCATGCTTCGAAGCGTGGCGAGCACGATGCATTCCATTGGGGCTGGCTAGGCGTTACCGTGCTGGCCGTGGCGATGGGGGGCATTGGCGCACTGGCGCATTTCTCGCCGGATGCCCGCTGGGGTGTTGCTTTTGGCATCTTGGCGCTGGCCGGTTTGGGGGGCGGTACGGTGAGTGTGATGGTGTACCGCATCGTGCCTTTCCTGATCTGGCTGCACTGGCAGCGCGTCAACAAGGCGCGTATCCGTTTGCCGATGCTGCATCAGATCGTGCCGGAGCGCTGGCAAGGCGTGCAGTTAAGCGTAGAGGGGTTGAGTGTGCTGCTGCTGTGCGCAGGGGCTTTTTTCCCGGCGCTGGTCTTGCCGGCTGCGTGCGGGATGGCTTTGGGCAAGTTGGGACAATGGATTTTGCTGGCGCGGGCCATGCGTGATTACGCGCAACGCCTGCCTGTGCTCAAGGCCCTGCCGCCCCGCGTTGCTGCAAGTGTCAGGCTCTGATCAAGCCTGGCGCCTGATGCTGGAGTGTTGCAAGCAAGGCCGCCACCGCACTGGGCCAGTCGCCGGGAGCACGCTGACGGTGCAGGTGCAGCGAGGGATACCAGGGCGAGTCCTGGCGCGCCAGCAGCCAGCGCCATTCGCCGGCATGACGCAACAGGACATGGCAGGGCTTGCCGAGTGCGCCAGCCAGATGCGCTACGGCCGTGTCCACACTGACGACCAGATCAAGGCATTCGATCAGTGCTGCCGTCTCGGCGAAATCCGGGAGTTCCGGCCCCAGATTCCGCAGCCCGGGCAGGGCTTCGACGTGGCGGGCATCGGTGGCCGGGATTTCTTTCTGCAGCGCGATGAAATCGGCATCCAGATCGAAGAGGGGACGCAGTGTGTCAAAAGGCATGTCACGCGTGACATTGCGGACGCCCGTTTGGCGTCCGGCCCAGACCAGACCGATGCGCGGACGCGTTGCTGTGCCAAGCCGTGTGCGCCACGCTGCGACCTTGGCCGGGTCTGCCGTGAGGTAGGCTGATGGCGCCGGCAAGGTTTCCAGCCGGACCTGCAGCGCCAGCGGCAGGCTCATCAACGGGCAATGACAATCGTGTGGCGGTAGCGGTTTGTCATCGGCGAGGAGTTCGATGCGGGGATCCATCCCGGCGAGGAGGGGGATCAGACTCGATGGACTGCGCAGGATCAACCGGGCAGCCCGTACTGCAAGCGTGGGGATGAAACGCACGAACTGCAGTGTGTCGCCCAGCCCCTGCTCTGCCCACAGCAGGAGGGTGCGCCCCTGCAAGGCGTTCTCGCCGAGCCAGAGCGGCTGCGGGGTGGCCAATTGCAATGGTTTCAGCTGTGCCGTTTGCCAGCGCCATTCGTAATGTGCCCAGCCTTGCGCGTAGTCGCCCGACTTCAGGTGGCAATGCGCCAGCTCGATGTGGGCCTCGGCAAGATCCGGCTGTCGTTCGAGTAGATGTGCATAACAGCGGCAGGCTTCGTCCAGCCGGTTGAGTTGTTGCAGGACATTGCCCTGGTTGAATCCGCCGAGCAGGCTGTCGGGAGCCAGGGCCAGCAGCCGGTCATAGGCCGCCAGCGCTTCTTCGTGGCGGTCGAGGGCAAGCAGGCTGTTGCCAAGATTGTTCAGGGCGCCCTGGTGGTCTGGCGTGATGGCGAGGGTCGCGTGGAAGTCCTGGATGGCTTTGGCATACTCCGGTATGGACATGAGCAGGTTGCCGCGCGCAAAGAGCAGGGCGGCATCCTGCGGCGTCTCCCGGAGGCGTGCGCTCAGGTCTTCCAGCGCAAAATCGAGGGTTGCCTGACGTGCTTCAGACAGCTCGGTGGCTGTGGGGTGAAGTGCAATGCACTGGTCGAAATCCGCCAGGGCTTCATCGTAGCGGCGCAGCTCGGCCAGCAGACAGGCACGCTTGAACAGTGCAGGAAGAAAATCCGGGGCCGCATGCAGAACCTCCGTCAGACAAACCAGCGCCTGCGCTGCCTGCCCGGCCTGGTGCAGGCCGATACCGCGTGCCAGCAAATCGATGAGTGACTCGGGAGAGGAACCGGATGTCATGACGCGGAACGATCGCGCTCAGCGCTTGAGCGGATATTCTTCCTCGATCTTGTCCTGGTAATAACCTGCGGGTGAACTGCTGGCGATGAAACGCAGGGCGATTTCCTCACCCACGTTTGTATGCTGGATGACTTTACCGTTCGAGAATTCGATTTCAAGAATGCGATTGTTGCGGTCATAACCTGCAGACTTGATGCCGCCACGCTGGATGGATTTGCGTTCGATAGCCATATGGGATCTCCCGTGCAGAAGTGATGCGCTGGATCAGAAGTGCAAGCCGTCGGCCCGATACTCACGGCGGCGCAGCTCGTCCCAGGCGAAATCCCGTTCCATACGCAACTGGCGCAACTGGCTGGACAGCCGGATGATCTCGCCCTTCTCTGAGGCTTTGTTCAGGCGGGTTTCCAGGGCACGCTGATCGTTTTCGAGGCGTTCCAGGCGCTGGCGTGCTTCGTAGATATCCCGGCCGATGTTGAAATTGATGATGAAACCGGTTTCCGCCCAGCTTGGACAGACGCCTGCGTAGTACTCCCCGCGGCGGCCTACAGCGAGCCCGTTGGCCGGGGTGCAGTAGAAATTCAGGCCGCGTTCGCGTGCCTGTCCATAAGCGCGCGCATCCGGGGCCATGCCATATTGCAGGCAGGCCTTGCGGTGTTCGTCGAGGCGGGAAAGCGGCCGGCCATTCTGACCATCGCGGTAGCCGATGCTGCTCCAGTCTCCGTCGCGGCATTCCTGTTCGCTGAGTGAGGCGCAACCTGTCGTGATGACAAGACTGGTGGTCAGCAGTACGGAAAGCGTGAAGCGAAGCGGGTTGGTGACAGGCATACGCGACAGGGTGGCATGGGCAAGACACAACAGTGTAACGCTGTAACCCTGCCGCGTGATGACAAATGCTAGGGCGTGTTCACATTCACCCGACGGATTGCGTGGATGTGACACGCCTCAGTGGCGTCAGTACCTCAGTGGCCGCAACCGCATCCTCCAGCGGTTTTCTTCTTGCCCTGGTCGCCGCCGCATCCACCGTGTGCTGCTTCATCATGGCCCTTGCCGCCACAGCATTCATGCTCAGGATCATCGTGGCCCTTGCCGCCACAACACTCATGACCATCATCTTCGCCATGCCCTTTACCGCCACAGCACGCATGGTCGTCGTCAGCATGGCCCTTGCCACCGCAACAGCCGCCGTGTTCGTGACCGGCCACTTCAGGGGGCAAGCTGAAAGCCGGGGTGGCTTCCAGTTCCCCGGCGCGGAACTGGGCGAGGGCGGCAGCGGCGGAGTCGGCTTCGCAACCGAAAACCTGGATGCCGTTCTGTTGCAGTTCGAAAAGCAGGCGCGGATGGATCTCGCCGCACAGGATGCCCTGGATGCCTGCAACGACTTCTTCGCGGATCAGCTCCGGTTGGGCACGATCGATGGCATGCACGACATCGCTGTCGCTATCCAGGATGAGAAGATGCTGGGCCGCGCCGAAGTCGGCTTCCAGCGCGGCATTCAGGCCATCCGGGGTGGCCACGGGGATACACAGTTTCATTCGGATTCCTTTGTTTCAGCGGTAGAAGGTTGGGAGGCTGTGGTGATGTGCAAGGCCTTGCCATTGAGCAAGGCGTCGGCGATCTTGCGATGGGCGCGGGCGAGGATGTTGCCCACCGTCTGGCGGGAGACCCCCATGCGCACGGCTACATCGGCCTGGTACAGCCCATCGAGATCGGCCAGGCGCAAGGCTTCGAGTTCGTCCATTTCCAGTGCAACTTCAGCCAGGGCGTGCATGGGTACGCCCCGTGGCTTGAAATAGTCCGATACCGGCGCACAATGGACACAGCGCAGTTTTGGGGGGCGAGCCATGATGGGTCTCAGGATCTTTGTTATTGGCAAAAGCCAATTATCCGGAGTGTTACCATTCATGGATTGATTTGGATCAGGCCGGACGGCCTTTGGATGAACAGGAGTCAGAAATGAAAAAGCTGCTGGTGCTGGGGATGCTGGGCCTGCTGTGTGCCGGGGCGTCGGCGCGGACCTTGCTGATCGACGTGCGGACGCCGGAGGAATACGCGGCAGGCCATCTGGAAGGCGCCCTCAACATCGATCATCAGCTGATTGCGCAACGGATCGGCATGACCGGTGCGAGCAAGGATGACGAACTCATCCTGTACTGCCGCTCTGGTCACCGCGCTGGAATTGCCCTCGAGACCCTGAACGGGATGGGCTACAGGAAGGTCAGGAATTACGGCGGCATGGAAGACGCCCGCAAGAAGCTGCAGCAAAAATAGTCATCAGGCTTGCTGTGCCATGGCTTCGCCCATGCGGATCGCGCCGCCCGGCTGCCAGGCCGGATTGAAGTGGCGGTGGCCCTTGGGGAAGAGCATCACCACGGTGGAGCCGAGCAGGAAGCGCCCCATCTCCTCGCCCTGCTTGAGTGCGATGTCCTGCCCGTCATAACGCCATTCGCGGACCTCGGCGCTGCGGGGCGGATTGACCTGGCCGTGCCAGACGGTGGACATGCTGCCGACGATCGTGGCGCCAACCAGGGTCAGGACAAACGGCCCCTGTGCCGACTCGAACACGCAAACCACGCGCTCGTTGCGGGCAAACAGGCCCGGCACGCCACGTGCGGTGGCCGGATTGACCGAAAACAGCGCGCCCGGGACGTGGATCATGCGGGTGAGGCGGCCGTCGCAAGGCATGTGGATGCGGTGGTAGTCACGCGGGCTCAGATACAGCGTGGCGAAGTCGCCATCCTGGAACAGGGCGGCCAGCGCAGCATCGCCACCGACCAGCGCGGTGGTTGAGTAATGATGCCCCTTGGCCTGATAGATCTGGTCGTGTTCGATCCGGCCGAACTGGCTGATGGCGCCATCGACCGGCGAGATCAGGTCGGCCGTCGCGAGGGGGCGGGCACCGGGACGCAGGGCGCGCGTGAAGAAATCGTTGAAGCTCGTGTAGCTGGTGATCTCGGGATTGGCCGCTTCGCGCATGTCGACGCCATAGCGCCCGACGAACCAGCGGATCACGCGGGTGGTCAGCTTGCCACAGCGCGCCGCAGCGAAGCGCCCGGCCAGTTCGGTGAGCGCTTGCTTGGGAAGAAGGTATTGCGGCAGGACATCAAGATGAAGGGACACGAGCACACCCGGCAAAAGTCACGAAAGAGTGCGCATTGTAGGGCCGAAACGCCCGCCGGGCCTCGTGTCCTGCGCTGTTTCAGCCGCCTTGCATCTTGCGGCGGATTTCGTGGCGCTCCTGCGCTTCGACGCTGAAGGTCGCCGTCGGGCGTGCGATCAGGCGCTGGATGCCGATGGGTTCGCCGCTCTCTTCACACCAGCCGTAGTTGCCGTTGTCAATGCGGGCAATGGCCTCGTCGATCTTGTGCAGGAGCTTGCGCTCGCGATCACGCACGCGCAGTTCCAGCGTGTGATCTTCTTCCTGCGAGGCGCGGTCGGCCGGATCCGGGGTGGCCACGAAATCCTGCAGATGCTCGGTGGTGTGGAGTGCCGATTCAAGCAGGGCATCGCGTTCAGCAATCAGGCGGGCGCGGAAGAACGCCAATTGTGCCGGCGACATGTATTCCTCGGCCGGGGCCGCGAGGACCTCTTCCGGGCTCAGCAATTTGCTGCCTGCATTCATCGTGTGGATCCTTGTGTGCGGGTGGGCGCATTGACCGTTCCGGAGGGAACTCCGGGAAACGATCCTCATGCAAAGTGGGCGTGAGACCCTGATTTGATGTTGGGATATTAAAGCATCGGAACGGGCAATCCGGTGCGTTAGCCCACCATACACTGCGCTTTGTGTGGACTCAAGCTTTCACCCAAGGACTTCCGTGTCGCGGGCCTGCTGGGTGGCAGGAAGCAGACAAGCCCCCACGAAATCGCCCCGGAGCAGGGGCTACGGGCCGATCAGGCAGCCGGACCGGGCAATTCGATATGGATTTCCAGCCCGCCACTCTGACGATTGCGCGCGTACACGCGTCCGCCATGCGCTTCGATGGCGCGCCGGGCAATGGCCAGACCGAGGCCATAGCCGCCATTGCCGGCAGATTCCCCGCGGAAGAACGGGTCAAAGATGGTCGCCAGATCGCTTTCCGGCACGCCGGGGCCTGAATCCGCGACAATGATGTGCAGGCCCTGTGTGGTGGCATTCTTGCTCAGGTACAGCTCGACCGCGCTATCCGGTGGCGTATACCGCAAGGCATTGCGCACCACGTTTTCCACGGCGCGGTGCAGCAGTTCGCCGCGTGCGCGGATCACCAGTTCGCCGTCCACGCTGCTGGTGAACATCACCCGGCGCCCGCTGCCTTCGGCTTCGAAGCGTGCATCTTCGGCAACGCTGTCGAGCAGTTCGACGACATCGACGTAATCCTCGGCATGCTGGACGTGCTGGGCTTCCAGGCGCGAGAGGGTCAGCACTTCACCGACCAGGGCGTCGAGCTTTTCGGCCTCGCGCTCGATGCGCTGCAAGGCCGTGTCGAGCTGGGCCGGGTTCTGGCGGGCCAGCCCTACCGCGACCTGCAGGCGCGCCAGCGGCGAGCGCAGCTCGTGGGACACATCATGCAGCAGACGGTTTTGCGAGCCGACCAGCACTTGCAGTTTCTGCGCCATGCCATCGAACTTGCGGCCGAGCTCACCGATCTCGTCGCGCCGGCCGACCATGCTGGGGCCGACGCGGATGTCGAGCTGGCCGAGAGAGGCCGCCTGGAAGGCATCCTGCAGCTTGCGGATCGGGCGCGAGAAATGGCGTGCGAGCAGAACGCTGACGCCGAGGCTGGCCAGGATCGCCGCCAGAATCAGCATCAGGGGCGTTTCAATGCGGAAATACGGAATCCAGGATTGCCGTTCGGGCGAGCGTAGCGAGGTCTGCGGGAAAAACATCAGATGCTCCTGGCCCTCGGGATCACGCCAGGCGCGCACGCTGCGCTTGCGCCAGTCGACGACGTGCGTCTTGTCGCGGTTTGCCCGGAATCCGGCGAGCTGGTCGCGTGCCGCGGCCAGCGCACCGGCAGGGACTGCGCGGCCGAGCAAATCCTGATTGTCATCGCCAACCACCAGAGGCGGTTCGCCGTCGGGCTCTGGCCAGTTTGCAAGCAGGGCGCGCAGCGCGCCTTCGCCGCCATACTGGGCAACCGACCAGGCCATGCGCAAGGAGATGTTGCTGCGCGGGCCGGCGGCGAGCAGGCTGTCCTCGTTGCGGCGGGCTTCCTCGCGCACCACCAGTGCGGTCGTGACACCCACCACCGTGATCAGCATGGTCAGCCAGAAGCCCGCGAAAATCTTCCAGAACAGGCGCCCCATGCTGTTCAGTCCACGATGTACTGGTAGCCGACCCCGCGTACGGTCTGGATCGGCGAGCGGCCGTCAGCGAGCACGCCGATTTTCTGGCGCAGGTTGCTGACGTGGACGTCGATGCTTCTGTCGTATCGGGCGAGCGGCCGACCGAGCCCGTTTTCGGAAAGATCCTGTTTGCTGACCGGGCTGCCGGCATGGCGTGCAAGGACTTCGAGCAAGTTGAATTCGGTGCTGGTCAAGTCCAGCAAGTCGCCCGCCCATTCGGCGCGGCGTTGTTCGGGGCGCAGGTACAAGGCGCCGACGGTGATTGCTGCCTGGCTTTCACGGGGGTTTGAGCCGCTATCGACCCGGCGCAGGATGGCGCGGATGCGGGCGACCAGCTCGCGCGGCGTGCAGGGCTTGGGCACATAGTCGTCGGCGCCGAGTTCAAGCCCGAGCACACGGTCGATATCGTCGCCACGGGCTGTCAGCATGATGACCGGGACGCGACTGGTCTGGCGGATCCGGCGCAAGGCATCGATGCCGCTGACCCGCGGCATCATCACGTCCAGTACCACGATCGCGTACTCACCCGAGAGGGCAGCGATTGCGCCGTTTTCCCCGTCATGGGCAGTACTTACGACAAAGCCTTCGGCCTGCAAGTATTCCGCTTGCAATGCGCAGAGTTCAG
>JAGTRY010000186.1 GCA_018262235.1 Pseudomonadota bacterium | reverse complement strand
GACTGGTGACTTCGTGCACCAGATGGCGATCGATATACAGCAGCGTGGTGCCGTCGGCCTCGACGTGGACGACGTGGGCGTCCCACAATTTCTGGAATAAGGTGAGTCCTGACATTCGGAAATAAGGCGTGACAGCGCGTAAAACGTCGATTATTCCATAGCTTGGGCTGTTTTCATCATTATGAACCCGCTGCTGGCACGGGTTTTGTTTGCCCCCACGTGGCATAAACGCCCCACGCCAGCGCTGCGCTCGCGGAGGCCAGAGTGAAGGTCCAGGCCGACCCCAGCGTGTCCCAGGTCAGGCCGCTGGCCAACCCGCCGATGGTGCCGCCGACGCCATAGGACAGGCTGGTGTAGAGCGCCTGCCCGCGCGCCTGGTGGCGACCGCGAAAATGGGCGTGGATCAGCGCCACCGCTGCCGCATGATAGGTGCCGAAGGTAAAGGCGTGCAGGATCTGGGCGCCCCACACCAGCCAGGCAGACTCCACCCCCCAGGCGATCAGCAGGAAGCGCAGCACCGCCAGCGCGAAGCTCGCCAGGATCAGGCGGCGCGGAGTCACCTTGGCGAAGATGCGCGGAATGATCAGGAAAATACCGATTTCGCACAGCACGCCGAGCGCCCACAGCCAACCCACGGTCGATTTGTCGTAGCCGTGGTCGACCAGATAGATCGAATAGAAGGTGTAATAGGGCCCGTGCGTCACCGCCATCAGCAGGCAGGCAGCCAGCAGAGAGGCCACTTCGGGGCGCTTCACGATGTCCCACACCGAATGATGGTCGGTGTGATGCGGCAGGATCTCGGCCTCGGGTATCACCCGCGCGAATGCCACGATGCCCAGCATCACGGCCAGCACCGCCCAGGGGAGCCAGACGATCGACACGGTGTCGAACGCGTAGCCCAGTCCGACCACCATCAGGATGAAACCGACCGAGCCCCACAGGCGGATGCGGCCGTACGTGTCGGTACGCTCGCCCAGATGCGACAAGGTCATCGCCTCGACCAGCGGCAACGACGCGCTCCAGAAAAAACTCAGGGCGGCCATCACCGCGAACAGCCACCAAAAACTGCTGCCGAAGAACACGCCGATGAAAGCCAGCACGCTGCCCAGTGCGGCCACCTGCACGATTGCCGTGCGGCGTCCGGTGCGGTCGGCGATATGCCCCCAGATGTTGGGGGCGAAAATCCGCATCACCTGCAACAGCGACATCAGCACGCCGATCTGGAAAGCGTTGAACGCCAGCGACTGCAGATACAGTCCCCAGAACGGCGACATCGCGCCGACGAAAGCAAAATAGAAGAAATAGAAACCGGACAGACGCCAGTAAGGGAGATTGGGCATGAACTCGCACTGCCGCACGCGCGGCCAAGACGCAGCGCGCATTATGCGGCTTCGCAATGCATGCGGGGAGTCTCCGGCGCGATCAGTCCGCGGACGCACGCCCCACTTCCTGATCCATCACCCAGGCGCCGGTGATGTTTTCCAGCGACTCCGCCGCCTTCGCGATCCCCTGCTTGAGCGCGTCATCAAATCCTTTTTTGGAGCTGGCCGTCACTTCGATGGTTTTTGCGATGCTCATGTTGTCCCCTTTCGTTTAACAGGATCTCCAGCTATCAGCCTGCCAACTGGCAAGCTGAGTCCAACTGAAGGCGTCATCTCAATAAAACAGGCGTCCGCCGATGTTATTTCATCGCGGACCGCAGCCTGACCGTCTCGCTGGCTACGACAAACACGCCGTTGCCACGATGGTGCAGCGTCTGCGGCTGCTTGATGGTGGTGTCGACCCACGCCTGAACCACTTCGAGAATGAAGAAGTTGTAGCGATTCACCAGACGCGTGTCGGCTACCCGGCACTCCAGGCTGGCATAACATTCCGCAATCAAAGGCGCTTCAACCTGCGAGGCGTCCACCGGCGTGAGGCCGAATTTGGCGAACTTGTCGACCGTGAGTCCGGAGCAGTTGCCAATCCCCACCACCTGCTTCGCCAGTTCCAGTGTCGGGATATTGATCACACATTGCTTGGTCGCCTTCAGCGTGTCGAACGACGCATTGCATCCGCTGATCAAACAGCCGACGAGCGGCGGCTCGAATTCCATCATGGTGTGCCACGACATCGTCATGATATTGGCCCGCCCCTTGCGGGCCGTGGTCACCAGCACCACTGGCCCTGGCTCGAGCAGCCCGTAAACCTTCGCAAGCGGATAAGCACGTTTCGCCATGACAGAAGCTCCTGTAGACCCACGACACTTCCAGCCTAGTTCACCCGGCGCGACTGCAACAGACCTTCAATTTCTTTCATGGCGCTGCGGTGTGTCTCGCGAAGGAATGCGGGCAATCCAGGCCGCCAGCAGCAGGCCGCCGACCGCCATGCCCAGCCTGGCCGGCCAGCCGGGCACGAAGAAAACGATGGAAACGCCGAAGCTCAGTGCGATCAGCAGCAGCGCGGTGCGCTTGGCGCGATACGGCATGCTGCGGTGCTCGCGCCATTCACGGATCAGCGGTCCGAAGCGGCGGTGCTGCAGCAGCCAGCGGTAGATGCGTCGCGAAGCGCGCGCATAGCACGCAGCGGCCAGCAGCAGGAAGGGGGTGGTCGGCAGCACCGGCAGAAAAATCCCGAGCACCGCTAGCAGCACGAACAGCGAACCCAGTGCCGCAAACAGCAGACGCACCGGGATGGGATGACGGTGAGGGCCATCCTCGCCGTGCGTCACCGATTCCTGCTCCAAGCCCTTGCTCCTCCAGTCCATCGAACCAAAAACCCAGCCAGCGTGTCCATTTTCCTGTCATTCATTGTCTGGAGACACCCATGCGCCAGAACGCGTTCCCCTCCCCGCCGACCGCCGCACCGGCTATGCCGTTGCAGTTCGGTTCGCTGATGCTCGCCGCGATGCTGCTGGTGTCGTGCGCTGCCCTTGCCAGCGAGGCACCCTGGGGCCATGCCCGGACCATCCAGCAGCACTATGCCAAGCAGAAAGTCGTCTATGACGTCACCACTGGTAGCGAAGCCACGATGCGCGGCGTGATCAGCCGCGCCATGCTGTTGGCCGATCTGAGTGGCTCCGACCCGTTCGACAGCAAGGTCGTGATCATGCTGCACGGCAATGAAATTCCCTTCTTTGCCATCAAGAATTATCCAAAATACCGCGAACTCATGCAGCGCGCGCAGAGCGCCACGCAGTCCGGCGTCATCGAGTTCCGCATGTGCCGCCTGGCGGCGGAGTCGCATGATCTCAAACCCGAGGATCTCCACGGATTTGTCACGCTGGTGCCCATGGCGGATGCCGAGATCGTCCGACTGCAGCAGGAAGGGTATGCCTACATGCGCTGACGTACTCAGGCCGGCAATCGATGCTTGTATCCGCGGGGCGGCTGACCTATGAATAACACTCTAAGAAGGCACACAAGGAGACGACCATGCTGCATGTTTCAACCGACATCAACCAACTGATCCGGGAGCCAGTGACCGACCCCGATTTTCCCTATGCGCCGCTTGACTGGAGCAAGGGCGACGCGATGAAAATCGCGCATGAGGAAGGGCTCGAACTCACCGAAGCCCACTGGGAAGCCGTTCGCGCCCTGCAGAATTATTACGCCCATCACGAAGACGAAACCGTCATCAACCTGCGCGAGCTGCACGATGCCCTGGATGAATACTTCCACCAGAAGGGTGGACTGAAATATCTGTACACCCTGTTTCCGGGTGGGCCCATCGCACAGAGTTGCCGTCTGGCCGGGCTGAAGGCGCCCTTTATCGCTACCGACCCCAGCTTTGGCAGTGTGGCCTAGAGGCTCGCTGCGCGCGCTTGATGCGGGTGCCCGGCAACCGGCGTCGCCATTCGCGGTGATGCGGTGTGGGAAAGGATCAGGCTTCACGCATTTGTTTGGCTGTCGCCCGACAGCCAAACTGACGCCCCGGCTGTTGCCGGGCAATGTTGCTTGCGCGCCTCTGTCCGCCATGGCAAGGCTCGGTCACAGGGACCAGGCCGCCCGCCGTTCCTCCGCTTCCCACTTCTTGCTGCGCCTTCAATCCCTATTCCGATGAGTCGTTGTCCCGCAAGCCTCACCCCGCCCCGCTTGCTGACTAGATGAAACCCTCCGGGGCCGGCCGGACGAGTGCCGGCCGTCGCAGAATCGCCTACTTCAGAGTCGCGTAGTAAGCCGCCAGATCAGCCAGATCCGCGTCGCTCAGGCCCGTTGCCGCCTTCATCATCTTCTTGTTCTTTCGCTCGCCCGACTGGTAGTCCTTCATCGCCTTGATGAATTTGGCTTCCTCCATGCCGGCGATGGCGGGATCGTCCTTGCCTGTCTCCCCGTGGCATTGCACACAGCTTTCCGCCTTGGTCTTGCCCGCGCCGGCGTCGCCCGCATGCACCGGCGAAGCGGCCAGCATCACGCTTGCGGTCAACACGAAAAATCCCTTTGTGATCATTTGCCTTCTCCTTTATTCATTGAGCCAACAAACCCGCATTCCGTTCGATAGAAACGGCCTGGCCGGGGTAAAACCACATCCACTATAGTCCACCGACATGCCTGCTGCTCAGGCCCAAAACAACATCGAATTGCCCCAGAAAGAATGCAA
>JAGTRY010000024.1 GCA_018262235.1 Pseudomonadota bacterium | reverse complement strand
CGGATGAGCTGACCCATGCCGAGATCGAACTCCGCAAAATGCATTGCGAATACGGGGTGCGTATCGCTCAGCGGGCCGGCTTGCCGGAAGCCATTCAGGTCGTGATCTTCCAGCATCACGAGATGGCGGATGGGTCCGGTTATCCGAAGGGGCTCAAGGGTGAGGCGATCAACCGGCTGGCCCGCATCATTTCGCTGGTGAATTACTACGACAATCTGTGCAACCCGCTCGATCTGAACAAGGCGCTCACGCCGCACGAAGCGCTTTCACTGATGTTTGCGCAGCGGCGCAGCAAATTCGAGCCCAAGGTGTTGCAGTTGATGATCCGCTGTCTGGGTGTCTATCCGCCAGGCAGCATCGTCAAGCTTTCAAACGATGCGCTGGCGCTGGTGCAATCGGTCAATCCGCAAAAGCCGTTACGCCCCTGGGTGCTGGTCTATGATCCGGAAGTGCCAAAGGAAGAGGCGATCATGCTTGATCTGGAGCAGGAACCGGAGATCAACATCAGCAAGGCCATCCGCCCGATCCAGTTGCCGGCCGCCGTGTATGACTACCTGAGCCCGCGCAAACGCGTCACCTATTTCTTCGATACCGACGCGGCCCAGAACGGGGGCCGCAAATGAGCCAGGCTGAGCTGGATGCCGTGCTGCTTGGTGCGGCCAGCGAAATCCTGCTGCTGGTCAACCCGGTTTCTCTGGAAATCCAGGCGGCGAATCCGGCTGCATTGCATCTGCTGGGCTACGGCCAGGATGAACTGATCGGAACGCCGATCACGGATATTGAATGTGCATTGTCCGACGTGTTTTTCTGGGAAGAAGTGCGTAGCGGCGGCAGCGCCGATCTGCTCGACGCAGAAGGTTTGTACCAGTGCGGCAATGGCACCATGCTGGCCACGTCCAAGTCGGTCTCGCGCCTTCCCGGCGAGCCGGGCTGGATCGTGATCCGTGCGCACAGCATCTCCAGCCAGAAGCGGGCGGAGGAAGAGCTCGCGCGCATGGCCTCGCAGTTGCGGGCCACGCTGGAGGCGACGGCCGATGGCATTCTGGTCCGTGACCGGAACGGCAACATCAGCAACATGAACCGGCGTTTCTCGCAGATGTGGCGGATCCCGAACGATCTGCTGCTGCGCCACGAAGACGGGCGTCTGATCGCCTTCATCGTGAGCCAGCTGGCGAACCCCGCCCTGTATGGCGAAAGCATTCTTGAACTCCATCAGGATGAGGAAGGCGAGTCTTTCGATACGCTGGCGCTGGCCGACGGGCGCATGTTCGAATGCAAGTCTCGCCCTGCCCGCCACGGCGAGCAGACGATTGCCCGGGTGTATTGTTTTACCGATGTCACGCAACGCCATACGGCCGAGCAGCAACTGATTGCTGCCCGTGATGCGGCGACATCCGCCAGCCGTGCCAAGGGTGAATTCCTGGCCATGATGTCGCACGAGATCCGCACCCCGATGAATGGCATCATCGGCATGGCACAGCTGCTCGAAACCACCACGCTGGATGCCGAGCAACGTGATTACGTGAGCACCATGCGCAATTCTGGCGAGGCCTTGCTTGCGATCATCAATGACATCCTGGATTACTCAAAGATCGAGGCACGCAAGCTGGCGCTGGAGAAGACGGATTTCCGGCTTGGCGAACTGCTGGGCGATCTCGGCCGCCTGTTCACCATCCAGATGCGGGACAAAGGCCTCGACTACCGTTGCGAGATCGCGCCCGGCACTGCCGACAATCTGCAAGGAGATCCGGTCCGCCTGCGCCAGATCCTGGTCAATCTGATCGGGAATGCCTTCAAATTCACGGCCCAGGGCAGCATCCACATCAAGGTGCACGAGCTGGGCCGGCAAGCGGATCAGGTCAGGCTGCGTTTCTCCGTCCAGGACACGGGGATTGGCATCCCTTCGGACAAGCAAGCGCATATCTTCACCCCATTCGAACAGGCGGACATGAGCACCACGCGCCGCTTCGGTGGGACCGGCCTCGGGCTCTCGATCTGCCGCATGCTGTGTGAATTGATGGGCGGGCAGATCGGCGTGCGGAGCGAAACCGGCTCGGGCGCCGAGTTCTGGTTCGAGATCAACATGGGGCTGACGAACAGCCAGACTGCAGCCGCACAGCCTGCACCGCTTCTGGACGCACACGTTCCGGCCAGTGCACGCATTCTGGTGGTGGAAGACAACACCATCAATGTCGTGGTGCTGAGCAATCTGCTCCAGAAGCTGGGGGCGCAATCCATCACGACCGCCAGCAATGGTCTGAAGGCGCTGGAAGCCTGCCGCGCCAACACGTATGACATCATCTTGATGGATACCCACATGCCGGAAATGGATGGTCTGGAAGCCACCCGGGCACTGCGCAGATCCGGCGTGACCACGCGCATCGTGGGAGTCAGTGCCGACGCCATGCGTGATGACAGGCAGGCCGCGCTGGAGGCCGGCATGGATGATTACATCACCAAACCCGTTTCACTCCAGGCCCTGCGCAGCATGATCAGCGCCTGGCTACTCAATGCCTGAGGTGCCGGGACGTACCAGCACTGCACCCTCCACATGCCGGGCAAAGCGCTCGGGCAAACCAGCCGCACGGATCTTGGCCGCCGTTGCTGCACTGTCGTAGGCCAGACGATGGATCGTGTATTCCATACGGACTCTATCGAACACAGCGTACCGCGCACCGGGCATGCCATCACGGGGTTGCCCGGCCGACCCCACAATTGCAAGCCAGTCACGACGCGGTTGCAGGATCGTGGGGCGACGCTCGAGCAGACGCACGCCCACGACACGCAGGTCGCTGCAGGTGTAGTACAGCATCGGGTCATGCACATGGCCGCTGAAGACCCATGTCGAACCCGCTTCCCGCAAGCTGTTGCGGGCCTCACGCGCATTGTGGATGTAGGTCCACGCTGCCGGGCGCCAGGCGGAAGCATGAACCCAGGTCATGCGGTCACGCTGCAGCATCAAAGGCAGACTTGCCAGCCACTGCTGATGACGGGGCTTGAGGCAGCTGCGGGTCCATTCGATGGCGGCCCGCGCCGCATCATTCATGGCGTGGGTCGCGTCACGTCCACACGCAGCCGCATCATGATTGCCCAGCACCGCCAGGGCATCGCCCGCGCTGACCATGTGCCGGCATACTTCCAGCACGCGTTCCGGGTCCGGGCCATATCCAACCATGTCGCCCAGAAAAATGTAGCGCCCGACCCCCTGCCCGCCCGCATGGGCAAGAATGGCTTCAAGTGCTTCGAGGTTGCCGTGCAGATCGGCGATCAGGGCGTATTTCACAGGAACATGGGCGCGCAGGACACTGCGCAACGAGCAGGTGACAGCAGTATTACGGGCGGCCGGGCCGATTCTTCAGTGCCGCAACCGCCTATAATCGATCCGCAATCCGAATCGCCCCCAACATCATGACTACCTATTACAAACACCACGTATTTTTCTGCTGCAATCAGCGTGAAGCCCCCGACACCTGCTGCAACAACCACGGCGCCAGCGCCCTGCAGACCTACGCCAAGGAACAGATCAAGGCACTCGGTCTGAGCGGAGCCGGCCAGATCCGCATCAACAAGGCCGGCTGCCTTGGCCGCTGCGACGACGGCCCGGTGCTGGTGGTCTATCCGGAAGGCACCTGGTACACCTTCATCGACAAGGAAGACATCGATGAAATCATCCGCGAGCATCTGCAGCACGGCCGGATCGTGGAGCGTCTCAAACGATGAAAGCCACGCCCACCCAGACCGAACTGATTGACGGCCCGGACGGCAAGATCGAGCTGCTCATCGATGCGCCTGCCGCACCGCGCGGCATTGCGCTGGTCGCCCATCCGCATCCGCTGTTCGGCGGCACCAACACCAACAAGGTCGCCTACACCCTGGCGCGAACCCTGCGCGATCTGGGCTATGTCGCCCTGCGCCCGAACTTCCGTGGCGTAGGCGCCTCCGTTGGCGCGCATGACAACGGCGGCGCGGAAACCGACGATCTGCTCGCGGTGCTCGACTGGGCACACGCGCACTGGCAGCTCGACACGAGCCACCCCACCGTGCTCGCCGGCTTTTCGTTCGGCGCCTTCGTACAGACCCGCGTTGCCCGCCGCCTGGCCGAAGCCGGTACACCGGCCCGCCGCCTGATCCTGGTCGGCACGGCCGCCGGTTTCGTGGAAGGCGCCCGCCAGTACGACACCGAAGCCGTCGGGCCAGACACACTGGTCATCCATGGTTCCAAGGACGAAACCGTGCCACTGGCGAATGTGCTGGCCTGGGCCGAGCCCCTGGATCTGCCGGTCGTGGTCGTCCCCGGAGCGGGACATTTCTTCCACGGTCGCCTGCACAGCCTGAAAGACATCATCAATCGCTCATCATGTGAATGCCACGAGCCCCACGCTGCCTAGCGGAATGCAAAAACAGAAGGAGTCCCGCCATGAAACTGATCGCCTCGCTCACCAGCCCCTACGTCCGCAAGATCCGCGTGCTCTTGCTTGAAAAGGGCATTCCATTTGAATTCGTCAACGATCCGCCCTGGGAACCCGGCAACCACGTCTCCGATTTCAATCCGCTCGGCAAGGTGCCGGCACTCGTCACCAGCAGCGGCGAAGTCTTCTTCGACTCGCCGATCATTGCGGATTATCTGGAAACACTCGGCGTCTATGCGCCAGCCTTGCCCGCCGACGCACTCGCCGCCCTGCGCGTGAAACAGCTCGAAGCGCTGGCCGACGGGATCACCGATGCCGGCGTGATCTGGGTACTTGAGGTTCGCCGCACGGCAGAAAAACGCGATACCAGCGTCATGGAGCGTCAGCATGGCAAGGTTTCCTGCGGCCTGGTCGCGCTGGAAAAGCATCTGGCCGGCAAGGACTGGCTGATCGGCGATGCCTTCAGCCGTGCCGACATCGCTGCGGGCTGTTGCCTGCTGTGGCTGGATTTCCGCCTGCCCCAACTGGATTGGCGCACAGAACACCCGGCCCTCGCGGCGTATGCCGAAAGACTCTCCGAACGGCCCAGCTTCGCCCAGACAGTTCCGGTTCTCTGATGCCCTTGATCGTCGACCAGCTCCGCAAGACTTACGGCGACACCGAAGTCGTGCGGGGCATCAGCTTCACCTTGCAGGCAGGCGAATGTTTCGCCCTGCTCGGACCCAATGGCGCTGGCAAGACCACCACCCTGCGCTGCGTGTTGGGGCATACCGAACCGTCCGCCGGCCATGTCACGCTATGCGGGCGGCCCGTTCCCGAGCAGGCCCGCGAGGCCCGCGCGCGGGTCGGCGTGGTGCCGCAGAACGATAGTCTGGACCCGGATTTCACGGTTACCGAGAACCTTCTGGTGTTCGCCCGTTACTTCGGCATTCCGGCCGCCACGGCACGCGCCCGCGTGCCCGAACTGCTCGCCTTTGCCGGCCTCGAAGCCAAGGCCGACGCGAAAGTCACCGCCCTGTCCGGTGGCATGAAACGGCGCCTGACCATGGCACGCGCGCTGGTGGCCGATCCTGATCTGCTGATCATGGACGAACCGACCACCGGCCTCGATCCGCAGGCCCGCCACCTGATCTGGGACCGCCTCAAGGGACTGATCGCCCAGGGCAAGACGGTATTGCTCACCACTCACTTCATGGATGAGGCCGAGCGCCTTGCCCATCGCATCGCGATTCTGGATCGTGGCCAGATCATCGCCATCGGCACGCCGCGCGAAGTCATCGCCACGCATATCGAGCCCCAGGTGGTGGAAGTCTTCGGGGAATGGGCAGGCCACACCGGCGGTGCCGCCGCCTGGGCGCAAACCCACGCTGCTACCTACTCCAATCGCCATGAGATCAGCGGGGAAACCGCATTCTGCTACGTGCAGGATGCCCAGCCGCTGCTCGCCCACCTCGCCCAGCAAGAAGGCCTGCGCATCCTGCACCGCCCCGCCAATCTCGAAGATGTCTTTCTCAAGCTGACCGGGCGGGAAATGCGGGATGAATGAGGGAAAGCATGTGGCTGAATACCCTGTTGGAGCGGCCACTGGCCGCGAAGCCTTTCACGCCTCTTCTCTGCGCAGAGGGCGAGTCTCCATCGCGAATCAGGTTTATCTGCTGACGTTTGTTACCAACCAGCGCAAACGCTTGTTTCTTGATTGGCCCAGTGCACGCGTGGTTGTGAACTGCCTGCGCACCAGCAGTGCCCGGGGTGAGGCAGAAACACTTGCGTACTGTCTGATGCCCGATCATCTTCACTGGCTGATTGCATTGCAAGCGGATACGAATCTCTCGAAGTTGGCAGGCAGTGTAAAAAGCAACTCGGCACGAAAGCTCAATCAGACACGTAGCGACAAAGGCTTGCCAAGGCTTGAACGCGTCTGGCAAGCAGGCTTTCACGACCACGCCTTGCGCAAGGAGGAAGATCTGCAAGCATTGGCCCGCTACACCGTAGCCAATCCTCTGCGTGCCGGTTTGGTTTCCTATCTTGGCGACTACGCTTTATGGGATGCCAAATGGTTGTAATGTGTTCGCGGCCAATGGCCGCTCCAACCCCCATTGCCTCCCCGGCGCCATAGGTGGTTCCGATCCGATGAATAAGCTTCTCGTCCCCCTCGACCTCTCCCCCCGGCGCGCCCTGTCCGTATGGCAACGCAATCTCAAGGTCTGGAGCCGGCTGGCGGTTCCTTCCTTGCTGGGTAATCTGGCCGATCCGCTGATCTATCTGCTCGGGCTGGGCTTCGGGCTAGGAGCCCTGTTGCCGCAGGTGCAGGGCGTCAGCTATATCTGTTTCCTGGCCACCGGCACCGTTGCGTTCTCGACCATGAACGCCGCGACCTTCGAGGCGCTCTATTCCGGTTACGCCCGCGCCCACCAGCAAAAGACCTGGGAAGCGATCATGAATGCGCCGCTCTCGCTTGATGACGTGCTGATCGGCGAAGTGCTGTGGGCGGCCACCAAATCCCTGTTCTCGGGCGGCGCGATCCTGCTGGTGATCACGGTGTTCGGCCTCGCCCCCTGGCAGCATGCGCTGCTGGCCCTGCCATTGGTGTTGCTGACCGGGTTGTGTTTCGCCGGGATCGGCTTCATCGCCACCGCGCTGGCACCGGGTTATGACTTTTTCATGTACTGGTTCACGCTATTCATCAGTCCGATGGCCATGTTGTGCGGCGTCTTTTTCCCGCTCGAACAACTCCCGGCCTTCATCCGCGGCGCAGCACTGGTCTTGCCGCTGGGTCACGCCATCGGTGCCATCCGCCCGCTGCTGTTGCATGGCGAAGTCCCCAACCTGTGGCTGCATATGCTGGTGCTGCTGGCTTATGCCGTATGCGGAGTGGCTATCGCGCGCGTGCTGATGCGCCGCCGCCTGCTGCGTTGATGCATGTACCAACGGACGGTTTGTACGCTCAGGCACCAGGACGACAATAACCCTTATCACGTCTCAGGAAATCGTCGTGTCCGTACCACCGCCCGCCTCTAGCCAGCCCGGCCCATCCGCCTCCATTCAGGGCATGGATCTGACCGACACGAATATCCGCGTAATCCGCTTGGTATTGTGGCTTTTCCTGTGCCTGAGCTTTCCCCTGAGCCTGCTCTCCAACATTTTCAGCAGCGGCGCGCTCGCACAAAGACTCGTCACGTCCATCAGTTGCCTGCTGATTCCGCTGGCAACCCTGTGGTTCCTGCACCGGCAACACTTCAAGACAGCGCTCGGCATCTTCCTGTGGGGGCTGACGACCATGGTCTGTGTGCAGTGCTGGCTGGTCAACGGCATCCGCACACCGATCGCAATTGCGCTTCCTGCCATCGTCATGCTCAGTGCCTGGATGAGCAGCAGACGCCATACGTTCATGCTCTGCTCCGCTATCCTCGTAACCCTGAGCATCATGGCGCTGTTCGAGCCGACGCTGTGGCCCAATCTGGTACCCCGCACACCTTTCCATTACTGGACGGTCTATTTTGTATGCGTTGTGATGGGAGGCATGATTGCAGCCAATCTGGCCACCACCATGCATCAGCATCAGGCCCAACAGCAACAAACCAGCGCGGAGCTGGCCCGGCGCGTGCAGGAACTGCAACTGATCCAGGAGAAATTCTCCACCTTCTTTTTCCTGAATCCGGTACCAGTCAGCATCTCCTTGCTGTCCGACGGCACCTATTACGACGTCAATCCGATCTGGGAGAAACTCTCCGGCTGGAATAAGGCCGAAGTCATCGGCAAAACCGCAACACAGCTGGATCTCTGGATCAGCGAGGCCGAACGCAATGCCTGGATCACAGGATTCCACGAGCGTGGCTATGCCCGCAACCAGCTGGTCCGCTTCCGTCTGCGTGATGGTCATATCCGCTACTTTGTCTGCAACAGCGAGACCATCAATTACGAGGGCAAGCCCTGCATCTTTGCCGCATTCGTGGATGTGACCGAGCGCCGTGATGCTGAAGAGGCCCTGAAGCAACTCAACTACGAGCTGGAGGACCGTGTCCACGAGCGCACCCAGCGCCTGGCCGAGGCCAACCAGTCGCTGGCAAGTACCGTGGATATCCTGCAACGCACCCAGGATGAGCTGATCCATACCGAAACCATGGCCTCACTGGGCGCCATGGTGGCCGGCATCTCGCATGAGCTGAACACCCCGATCGGCAATGCCCTGACAGTAGTCAGCAGCCTGCAGGAGCAAGCCCGCGACATGGGCATGCAATTCGCCGACGGCGCCATTACCCGCTCGGCACTGCGCCACTTCATCAGCGAACAGCAGCACGGCGCCGAGCTCGCCTCCACCAGCCTGAAGCGCGCCAGCGAACTGGTGGCAAGCTTCAAGCAGGTTTCCGTGGATCAGGCCTCGGAGCGTCGTCGCAGCTTCGATCTGGCCGAAACGCTGCACGGAGTGCTGGACACCCTGCGGCCGATGCTGCGCTTCAAGCCCGTCGAACTGATCCTGTCGCTGCCCACCGGAATCCAGATGGACAGTTACCCTGGCCCGCTCGGCCAGATCATCAGCAATCTGGTGCAGAACGCCGTGCTGCACGGTCTGGATGCCAGGCCCAGTGGCAAAGTCTGGGTGGAGGCGTCGGCGCCGAATGAGGACACGGTGCGGATCATGGTGCGCGACGATGGCAAAGGGATCTCTGACGAGCATATGGGCCGCATTTTCGATCCCTTCTTCACCACCCGCCTCGGTCAGGGCGGCTCGGGACTGGGTCTGGCGATTGTCTATCGGCTGACCACCACCTTGCTCAACGGCACGATCTCGGTCGATTCGCAGCTGGGCGCAGGCGCGAGCTTCACCCTCGTTCTGCCGCGCAAGGCGCCGGAAAGCAGCCCCCGGCGCGTCTGAGGCGATCCGGCTACACTATCGCCGCCGCCTCTGCTGTCACCGGGATCGTCCATGTCCACCGATTGCCTGCTCGTACTGTGCAACACCCCTGACCACGCCTGTGCCGAAGCGATTGCGCAGGCGCTGGTGGAACGTCGGCTCGCGGCCTGTGTCAACATCCTCGCGCCCTGCCATTCGGTGTATCGCTGGCAAGGCGCGCTGGAACAAACCCGGGAAGTTCCCTTGCTGATCAAGACCACGACAGCGTGCTATGCCGCGCTGGAAACCGCGATCCGTGAGCAGCATCCCTACGAAGTGCCCGAAATCATTGCCTTGCCCCTGAACACCGGCCTGCCTGCTTATCTGGGCTGGATCGCTCAAGAGACCACTGCCGCATGAAACGTTTCCTGCTCGTCGCCCTGTTCATTCTCCTGCCCGGCTTCACCCGGCTGGTCTGCGCTGCACCGCCCGAACCCTTGCCGCCGGAGCAGGCCTACCGGCTCGCCGCCAGCCTGCTGGACGAGCAGACCATCGAAGTCCGTTTCGCCATCGAACCGGGCTATTACCTGTACCGCAACAAGCTCAGCTTCGCCATCGACACCGCCGGCACCCAGCTCGGCAAGATCGAACTGCCTGCCGGGCTTGACCACGAAGACAAGTTCTTCGGCAAGCAGCCCATCTATCGTGACCAGTTGCGCTTCACCCTGCCCCTGCAGACGCCGGCCAAAGGCCCGCTGACCCTGGTGGTCACCCATCAGGGCTGTGCCGACATGGGCATCTGCTACCCGCCCAGCGTGGTGCCGCTCGAACTCCAGCTCGCCAACATGTCCAGCATCGCGGTGCCGGACAACCGCCAGGACTGGCTGGCCAATCTCGAGGCCTCGGCCCCCACCGCGGCGCCGGACAGCCCGGTCACACCGCCCGGGCAGATCGAGGCGCCCGCGCAGGCAGACAGTCCGGAACGCATCGCCGGCCTGATCAGCGGGGGCAACCTCACCCTGATCCTGCTGAGCTTCTTCGGCTTCGGCCTGCTCCTGTGCTTAACGCCTTGCACCTTGCCGATGCTACCCATCCTCTCCGGGATCATCGTCGGCCATGGCCACAGGATCAGTGCGGAGCGCGCCTTCGTGCTGTGCAGCGCGTATGTCCTGGGCATGGCCGTGACCTATGCGCTGGCCGGTGTCGCCGCAGGGTTTTCCGGCCAGCTGCTGTCGGCCTGGTTACAGAACGTGTGGGTGCTGGGGGCTTTCGCGCTGCTCTTCGTGCTGCTCGCCCTCTCCATGTTCGGCGTCTATGAACTGCAGGTGCCGGCACGCTGGCAGCACAAGCTGTCGGCCAGTGCCCACCAGCACGGCGGCTCCGTGGGCCAGCTGGCACTCATGGGGGCGATCTCCGCCCTGATCGTCGGCCCCTGCGTAGCCGCCCCGCTTGCCGGCGCACTGCTCTACATCGCCAAGACTCATGACGCCGTACTTGGCGGCCTGGCCCTGTTCGCCCTCGGGCTGGGCATGGGCGCACCGCTGATCCTGGTCGGTGTCGCCGCCCGCCATCTGCTGCCCAAACCGGGCGCCTGGATGGAAGGCGTCAAACGCTTCTTCGGCCTCATCCTGCTCGCCACCGCGCTCTACCTGATCAGCCCGGTACTGCCGCCCCTCCTGCCGATGCTTGGCTGGGCCACACTGCTGGTTGTCGGCGGCGTGTTCCTGCGCGCACTGGATTCCCTGCCTGCCGAAGCGCATGCGTCCCAGCGCGCCTTCAAGGCCATCGGCATCCTGCTGCTCCTGGCGGGCGCCGCGATCTTCATCGGCGCACTGGCCGGCTCGCGCAATCCGCTCCAGCCGCTCTCCGGCCTCTCCGGTTGCAGCGCAGCCAATGCTTGCACCAATCCCGCGCCACGTTTCGAGCGTATCCAGAGCAGCGCCGAACTCGACGCCCGCATCGCGGCCAGCACGAAACCGGTGATGCTCGACTTCTATGCCGACTGGTGCGTGAGCTGCAAGGAAATGGAAGCGCAGACCTTCAGCGATCCGAAGATTGCCGCCCAGCTCGCCGGCATCACCCTGTTGCAGGCGGATGTCACCGCCAACACCCCGGCCGACCGTGAGCTGCTCGCCCGCTTCGGCCTTTTCGGCCCACCGGGCATCCTCTTCTTCGCGCCCGCCGGCAAGGAAATCGCTGGCAAACGGGTGATCGGCTTCATGGACGTGGAAGGCTTCGGTGCGATCCTGAGACAGGTTGTCGCCCACCCGTAAGTGTCTTCGTGGCTGGCGTTCAAGCAGCCGGCCGGACCGCTATCCCTGCCTCGGTGACGATCCAGTCCAGCGGCAGATCATGCGGGGCCGGTTGCACATCGTCGATGCGCGCGATTTCAAAGCCGACCCCCACGCTGACCGGCGCGGGCTGCAGGGCGGCCAGGGTGCGATCAAAAAAACCGCCGCCGTACCCGATGCGATAGCCACGCGCATCGAAACCATTCACCGGCACGAGGACCAGATCGGGATGCGTTGCAGGTGTACCGAGAGGTGCCGGAATGCCGAAGCGGTCGATCTCCATTGCATCGCCCGGCGCCCAGGCATGAAAGGTCAGCGGGCCTGCACGCGCGGGCACCACCGGCAGCGCCAGCTGGCGCCCGGCACCCTGGACGCGCCATTGCACCAGGCTCTCGCGCAAATCCGCCTCGCCCCGGAACGGCCAGCAGAATCCGAGGATCTGCGGGCGCAGGTGTTCGAGCAATTCAGCAAGATGGGTCGCCAGTGCGGCCGTCATCCGGGCACGCAACGCGGGCGAAAGGGCTTCGCGCGCAGCAATCAGGCGCTCACGCATGGCCCGGCGGTCGGATTCGATGGAACTCACGTGGTATGCTGCCTTGCAGGATGAATTGAATAGCGAGAGACTGCCTCTCTCGCACCGTGCCTCACGAGGGTGTGAGGGGCATCGTGCGACACGCGCGTGCCGGCAGATCTGGATGGGATGTTACGTCATGAAGTACAAGTTGTGCGCAGCCTTGCTCGCGATGGCAGGGCTGATCGGTGCAGTTCGGGCCGACCCCGGCGATGAGCGCATTCTCGCCGCCCGCGATGCCGCGACACGTGGCGACTCTCAGCGTCTTGCGGCACTCGCCGCGAATCCTTCGGATCATGTGCTGGAGCCCTATGTGCAGTACTGGCTGCTCTCGGGGCGCATCGCACGTCTGTCCGAACCGCCTCCCGGCGAAGGCGTCAGCGATTTCCTGCGCCGCAATGCGGGCACCTGGCTGGCGGAAAAGCTGCGCAACGAATGGGTCAAGCGCCTGGCGAACGACAAGCGCTGGGCGCAATTCGAAGCCGACTACGGCCTGCTGCTCCAGCCTGACCAGGAGGCCCAGTGCTGGGCCATCCAGTCTGGCGGCGCCTATGCGGCCGATGCCAGCCGCGCGCTGGAAGGCGTATGGCTGACCCTGCTGGATACGCCGGACGCTTGCAACCCGCCGCTCAGAAGCCTGGTCAGCAGCGGCCGCGTCAGCACCGAGAATGTCTGGCAGCGCTTCCGCCGCCTGGTCGAAGCCAAGCGCTTCAGCCCGGCACGCGACGTGGTGAACGCGCTCCCGGAATCGCAGATCCCCAACCCGGCCACGGTGAATGCGGCACTCGACAATCCCGCACGCTTCCTGGCTTCGGCCAATGCCCGCAACCCGGCGGGACGCGGTGGGCGCGAAGCGGTGCTGGCTGCGCTGACACGCCTGGCCCGCAGCGATGTCCGCGACGCAGCCGCACGCTGGCGCGATCTGGATGGGCCGGCCTATCGTGACGAAGAACGCGCCTATGCCTGGGGCCAGCTCGCCTGGATGGCCGCCATTGCGCAGATGCCGGAAGCCGGCAACTGGTTCGCACAGGCACAGGCCACCCTCATGGTTAACGAGCAGCGCGCCTGGCGCGTACGTGCCGCCCTGCGTGCCGGCAACTGGCCGGCGGTACGCCAGGCCATCGAAGCCATGCCCGCCGCACAGCAGGAACAACCCGACTGGAGCTACTGGCTGGGCCGGGCCTTGCAGGTCGAAGGCAAGTCTGCCGAGGCGCAGCAGCAGTTCCTGCGCAACGCTGATCAGCCGAATTTCTACGGCATCCTCGCCACCGAGGCGCTGGGCCGCCAGTACAGCTGGCCCAAAGCCGCCACGCCGGTGTCTTCGCAGGAATTGAGCCGCGCCCAGAATTCGCCCGAGCTGCGCCGGGTGGCTGCGCTGTACCGGCTGGATCTGCGTACCGAAGGCATCCGCGAGTGGAACTGGGCTTTGCGTGGTACTGATGACCGCTATCTGCTGGCTGCCGCCGAATATGCCAGAAGGATCGGCCTGTATGACCGCGCGATCAATGCGGCCGAACGGACCCGCAGCGAACACGATTTCGCCCTGCGTTATCTGGCACCGTACTACGACGTGTTTGCCCGGGAAGCGCAGACCCACTCGCTGGACCTGGCCTGGGTTTTTGGCCTGGTCCGCCAGGAAAGCCGCTTCCAGCCCGTGGTCCGCTCCGGCGTGGGCGCCCAGGGACTCATGCAGGTCATGCCAGCCACCGGCAAATGGATCGCCAAAAAACAGGGCTGGGGGGATTACCACCCGGGCTGGCTGACCGGTATCGACACCAACGTGCAACTGGGCAGTGCCTATCTGCGTCATGTGCTCGACCTCCTCGCCAACAATCAGGTTCTCGCCGCTGCCGGCTACAACGCCGGGCCGGGCCGGCCACGCCGCTGGCGCGACAGCAAACCGCTCGAAGGGGCGATCTACGCCGAGACCATCCCGATCAGCGAGACGCGTGAATATGTCAAACGTGTGATGGCCAACGCCGAGATGTACGCAACCCTGTTTGAACGGCGCCCCATCTCACTGACCACGCGACTCGGAAGGATCGCCGCGTCGGGCGGCGATGTGGCACTTTCCCCCGACGAACCCTGAACCTGCAGACAGGAGAAGTGTCCGTGAATATCTCATCCGCATTCCAGGCGTTTCTGGAAGAAGCACCCGAACATGCTGCCGCATGGATGGATGCCGTCAAGAAACTCGATCAGGCCAGTGCGCTGGACGGAAAGACCGAAGAGCTTGCCTACATCGCGGTGCTGGCGGCCTTGCGCATGACCGGCGGCATCCCTTTCCACGTGGCCTCCGCACACCGCCATGGCGCTTCACGCGAGGAGATCATCAGCGCCATCCTGCTGGGGCTGCCAGCCGCCGGCAATGGCGTGATCCAGTCCTTGCCCGCTGCGCTGGAAGCTTTTGCGCAGGCAGAAGGAAAACCGGCATGAAACCCGCAGCCCACCCCACGGCACAACGCATCCAGCAACTGCTCACCGAGACGGGCGTGGCGACCCAGGTCGTCGAATTCGAACAGCCCACCCGGACTTCGGCCGAAGCCGCGGCGGCAATCGGTTGCAGCATTGCCGAAATCGCCAAATCGATTCTTTTCCAGGGCAAGCAAAGCGGGCAGGCGATCATGGTCGTCGCCAGTGGCGACAACCGGGTCAGTGAAAAGAAGGTCGGTGCCCTGGTCGGTGAAAAGCTTGGCCGGGCCGATGCGGACTTCGTGCGCGCAGCGACCGGCTATGCCATTGGCGGCGTCGCACCGCTCGGCCACGCACAGCCCTTGCGCATCCTGCTCGATGCCGATCTGCAGCGCTTCGAGACGATCTGGGCGGCCGCCGGTACGCCGTTCTCGGTTTTTCCGCTGACGCCGATGGAGCTGGCCCGCCTCACCGGCGCCGGGTGGTCGGACATCCGGCAGGATCCCGCCACGCCCGCCCCTGTTTAAGCGCATCGCGCCTTGCCCTCCGCAAACCTTACCACCGGTCTGCGCCACGGATTGAACTGTGCAATAGTTCCGTGTCCTGCCAGGAACAGGCGCCCACAATACTTGTTTAAATCAGATGATTGATAGGCGGTCCCCATGCAACTGATCATCGGCAACAAGACCTATTCCTCCTGGTCGCTGCGCGGCTGGCTGGCCGTCAAGGCCAGTGGCCATGCGTTCAAGGAAATCCTCATCCCCCTGCGCCAGGCGGATACGCGTACCCAGATCCTGCGCTGGAGTTCATCAGGCAAGGTCCCCTGCCTGATCGACAATGGCCTGGCCATCTGGGATTCGCTGGCCATCGCAGAGTATCTGGCCGAAGAATTTCCGCCGCTATGGCCGCAGGATGGCGCTGCGCGCGCCATCGCCCGTGCGGTGTCGGCAGAGATGCACAGCGGCTTTCCGGCCTTGCGCCAGAATATGTCGATGGATCTGCAGGCTTCCTTGCCAGGCCAGGGGCATACACCGGAAGTCGACGCCGAAATCCGGCGCATCGAACAGATCTGGACCGATTGCCGCAACCAGTACGGCAGCAAAGGCCCCTATCTGTTTGGCGAATACAGCATTGCCGACATGATGTTCGCGCCGGTGTGCTTCCGCTTCGAGACCTACGCGGTCTCGCTGGGAAACAGCCTGGCCCGGGATTATCTGCAGACCATGCTGGCGCATCCGCACATGCAGGAGTGGAAACAGGCCGCGCTGGCTGAACCGGCGATTGCGCCTGCGGAGGCCCGCTGATGGAAGCTCGCCTGAGCCTGATCACGCTCGGGGTGGAGGATCTCGCCCGGGCGCGCAGCTTCTACACCACGCTGGGTTTTCCGCTACGCCCGGAGAGCACCAACACGGTGGTCTTCCTGCAGCTCAACGGCCTGTGGCTGTCGCTCTATCCACGCACGGCGCTGGCTGAAGACGTCGGCTGCGCGCCACAGGGCGCGGGTTTTCGCGGCATCACCCTGGCCCATAACGTCCGGACGAAGGAAGAAGTCGCCCGGGTTCTGACACAAGCCGAGGCCGCTGGCGGACGCCTCGTCAAACCCGCGCAGGACGTATTCTGGGGCGGACATTCCGGTTACTTTGCCGACCCCGACGGACATCTCTGGGAAGTGGCCTGGAACCCTCATTTCTGGATCGAGTAATGGCAATGGAATTACAGGCAGTACGCATCGACAAGTGGTTATGGGCCGCCCGTTTCTTCAAGACCCGCTCGCTGGCGACCGACGCCGTCGATGGCGGCAAGGTGCAGATCAACGGGCTGCGTGTCAAACCGGCCAAGGATGTGAAGATCGGCGACCGGGTTGAACTCGGCATCGGCGACATGCACTGGGAACTGATGGTCCAGGGTCTGTCGGAAAAACGCGGGCCCGCGCCGGAAGCCCGCAAGCTGTATCTGGAAACCGAGGCCAGCCAGGCAAGACGCGCGAAACAGATGGATGAACGCCAGCTGCGGGTGGAGCCTTCTGCCGAAATCCACGGCCGCCCGACCAAGCGGGACCGCCGCAGCATGGATCGCTGGCGCGAGGGCTGAACCGCAAAAAAAGGGTGCCATCCAGGCACCCTTTTCACATCACAGGCCTGCATCAAGCCTTGGCTTGTCGCTTGATCGCGCGGAAGCCGATATCGCGGCGATACTGCATGCCGTCAAAATGGATCTGGCTGATCAGTTCGTAGGCACGCGCCTGGGCTTCCTTGACGGAATCTCCCAGCGCAGTCACACACAGGACGCGACCACCGTTGCTCACCACCTTGCCATCACGCTGCGTAGTGCCCGCGTGGAAAACGTGGGTATCTTCGAGTTTGGCGTTCAGCCCACTGATCACATCGCCCTTGCGCGGATCATCGGGATAGCCGCCAGCGGCGAGCACCACGCCGAGTGCAACGCGACGATCCCAGTCGGTCTCGACGCTGTCCAGCTTGCCTGCCAGGGCGGCTTCGACCAGCTCGACCAGATCGGTCTTCAGCCGCATCATCACCGGCTGGGTTTCCGGATCGCCAAAGCGGCAATTGAACTCGACCACGCGCGGTGCGCCGGCTTCGTCAATCATCAGGCCGGCATACAGGAATCCGGTATACGGCGTGCCCTCGGCGTTCATGCCCGCGAGCACCGGCTTGATCACCTCGCGCATCGCCCGCGCATGCACTTCAGGCGTCACCACCGGCGCGGGGGAATACGCGCCCATGCCACCGGTATTGGGGCCCTGATCGGCATCGAGCAGACGCTTGTGATCCTGGCTGGTGGCCATCGCCAAGGCATGACGACCGTCACACATGACGATGAAGCTGGCCTCCTCGCCGGCCATGAACTCCTCGATCACGACACGCGCACCGGCATCCCCCATCTTGTTGTCGAGCAGCATCATGTCGACGGCGGCATGCGCCTCGTCCAGCGACATGGCGACCACCACCCCCTTGCCTGCGGCCAGACCATCAGCCTTGATGACAATCGGCGCGCCTTCCGCATCGATATAGGCATGCGCCGCCGCTGCATCCGAAAAGGTCTGGTATTTCGCGGTCGGGATGCCATGCCGCTGCATGAAGGCCTTGGCAAAATCCTTGGAGGCTTCAAGCTGCGCACACGCCTTGCTCGGACCAAAGATCGGCAGGCCTTCCGCGCGGAAGGCATCGACCACGCCGGCCGCCAGCGGGGCTTCGGGGCCGACCACGGTGAGGGCAATGCCTTCCTGCTTCACGAAGGCAATCCATTCGGGGATGCTGTTGGCTGCCACGTTTTGCAGTGCCGGCTCCAGGGCCGTACCGGCATTGCCCGGCGCGACGTAAACCTTCTGCAAACGCGGCGACTGAGCCAGCTTCCAGGCCAGGGCGTGCTCACGACCGCCAGAACCGATGACAAGAATTTTCATGCTGAACGCCTTTTACTTCAGTTCGTACTTGAGCCAGAAAAACAGGATGTTGCCGGTTCCCTTCTTGAAACCCGCAACATAAGCCGTTTCGATCTTGAAACTGTCATACCCGAGCGTTGCCGTGGGCAGAATCGCCGGAAACGGGAAACGTCCGAAATAGTCTTCGCGCGTCATCAGACCGGCCGTGACGCCAGGGCCGTAATTGAAGCCCTCCCGGTTCCCGTACAGCCAGGTCTTGCCATAGCCGGCCATGGCCGACCACTTCTTGTTGGAGTCAATAAACTCCATGGCATACAAGCCGCTACGATTACCCTGCTCGTCGTAATACCCCTTCCCGATACCGACAGCCGGCCACGGCGTATTGTTGTAGCGATCACGCTGGCCGGAGTTGTAGGCATAGGGCAGATGCCAGGCATAGACCGGCTCGTAGAAATCCCATTTGCCCTGTTCGGAAATGGCTTTGACTTCGGCGCTTGCCGCATCCCATTGCTGGGCGAACCACCTCGGCTGTTCGACGGCCTGTGCATTGAGGGAAAGCAGCCCTGGCAGGATTGCAGAAAAAACACGGAAATTCATGCAGCAGATTCTCAGTGACGGAAGTGACGGACGCCGGTAAAGACCATGGCAATGTTCTGTTCATCGGCCGCAGCGATGACTTCATCATCACGGATCGAACCACCCGGCTGGATCAGTGCCGTCGCACCGGCCTGGGCCAGCACATCCAGGCCATCACGGAAAGGCAGGAAGGCTTCGGAAGCCGCTGCGCACCCGGCCAGCGGCAGACCGGCGGCTTCGGCCTTGATCTTGGCAATCACGGCCGAATCGACGCGTTTGACCTGGCCGGAGCCGATGCCGAGCGTCAGGCCATCCTTGGCGTACACGATGCAGTTGGATTTGACGAATTTCGCCACATTCCAGGCAAACAGCATGTCACGGATCTCGGTTTCGCTCGGCGCGCGTTGGGTCACGACTTTCAGATCGGCCGGCTGGATGATCGCATCATCATAGGTCTGCACCAGCAAACCGCCGCCGACACGCTTGTAATCGCTCTGGCTGATCCGGCCAAGCGGACAGGTGAGAATGCGCAGGTTCTTCTTCGCCGCGAAGATCGCCAGCGCTTCCGGGGTATAGGCCGGAGCGATGATCACTTCGGCAAACTGGCCGGCCACAGCTTCTGCGGCCGCCACATCCACCGTCTGGTTGAACGCGATGATGCCGCCATACGCCGCCTCACGGTCGGTGGTGAAAGCGCGCCGGTAGGCTTCTTCAGCCGTTGCACCGAAAGCCACGCCGCACGGATTGGCATGCTTGACGATGACACAGGCCGGCGTTGCCGGGTCGAAGGCCTTGAGACATTCCCAGGTCGCGTCGGCATCGCCGATGTTGTTGTACGACAGTTCCTTGCCTTGCAGCTGGGTATAGCCGGCAATCGCGCCGACCGGCACATTCAGGTCGCGATAGAACGCCGCGGTCTGGTGCGGGTTCTCGCCGTAACGCAGGTCCTGCACCTTGTCGAAGGCCAGTTGCAGCTTGGCCGGATATTCCACGCGTTCGGGCGCGGCGCTGTCATCGAGCTTGTCGGCATTCACGGCGGTGAGCCAGTTGGCGATGGCTGCGTCATAACGCGCGGTATGGGTGAAAGCCTTGCGGGCCAGTTCGAAACGCGTCTTGTGGCTCAGCGTGCAGGCATTGGCCGTCAGTTCATCGATGATTGCCGCATAGTCGGCCGGTTCGGTCACGATGCCCACGCCACCGGCTTCATTGCCGTGATTCTTGGCAGCGGCACGGACCATGGTCGGGCCACCGATGTCGATATTCTCGATGGCGTCGGCCAGGGTGCAGCCGGCCTTGGCTACGGTGGCCTGGAACGGATAGAGATTCACCACGACCAGATCGATGCGCGGGATGTGGTGCGCTTCGATTGTGGCCAGATGCTCGGGCACATCGCGTCGCGCCAGAATGCCGCCGTGCACCTTCGGGTGCAGGGTCTTGACGCGTCCATCCAGCATTTCCGGGAAGCCGGTGTAATCCCCCACATCGGTCACATCCAGCCCGGCATCGCGCAAGGCTTTGGCCGTGCCGCCGGTGGAGAGGAGTTCGACACCGAGCGCGGCGAGCTGGCGAGCGAACTCGACCACGCCGCTTTTATCGGAAACGCTGAGAAGGGCTTGGGTGACTTTCATGGCAAGGGACCTGATGGAAATGATGAATACGGTAGGGAAACGGAATTACAGCAATCCGTGATCGAGGAGTTTGCGACGCAGCGTGTTGCGGGTGATGCCCAGCATGGCGGCAGCCGAAGTCTGGTTGCCGCCCACCCGCGTCATGATCGATTCGAGCAGGGGGCGCTCCACCTGGCGAATCACCATGTCATAGATATCAGCCGGTACTTCGCCATCCAGATCGGCAAAATAGCGGTCCAGTGCGTGTGTCACACACACGGCAATTTCATTTTTCTTGTTCATGCGGCAAGTGCTTCCGTCTCGGACTGGTTGTTATTGTCGTACTGCAGGCGATCCGACCCGACGGCCAGCTCGCCAAAAAACGCATCAATCGCAGCGAACTGCTCGGCCGGTGTCTGCAACTGGTTCAGGTGCTGACGGAAGGCGTTCGATCCCACCAGCCCCTTGGTGTACCAAGCTATGTGCTTGCGGGCGACACGCACGCCGGCCTCGATTCCATAAAAATCGTGCAGGTCCATCAGGTGTTCGCGACACACTTGATGGATCTCGCCCACTTCCGGTGCCGGCAGCAATTGGCCGGTCACCAGGTAATGCTCGATCTCGCGGAAAATCCACGGCCGTCCCTGCGCGGCACGCCCGATCATCACCCCATCCGCACCGGTGTAATCGAGCACGTATTTGGCTTTCTGCGGCGAATCGATATCGCCATTGGCAATCACCGGAATTCCGACGCGGGATTTGACCGTGGCAATGGTTTCGTACTCGGCCTCGCCCATGTAGAGGTCAGCCCGGGTCCGGCCATGGATGGCGATCAGGCGGATGCCGGACGCCTCCGCAATCCGGGCGATGGCCGGGGCATTGCGCTGGCTGCGGTCCCAGCCGGTACGGAACTTCAGGGTGACCGGCACGTCCGGCACTGCCGCCACGACGCTTTCCAGGATGCGTGCCACCAGCAACTCGTCACGCAGCAAAGCCGAGCCGGCGGCCACGTTGCACACCTTCTTGGCCGGGCAGCCCATGTTGATGTCGATGATCTGCGCACCGTTTCCCACATTGTGCCGGGCGGCCTCGGCCATCATCTGCGGATCGGCTCCGGCGATCTGTACGGCAATCGGCCCGGGTTCACCGGCATGATTGGCCCGGCGCCGGGTTTTGGCGCTACCGTACAGCAACGAATTCGAGGTCACCATTTCAGACACGGCCAGCCCCGCCCCCAGCTTCTTGCACAGCTGGCGGAAGGGGCGGTCCGTCACCCCGGCCATGGGAGCAACAAACAGCGCATTTCTGAGGCGGATTCCAGCGAATTCCATGAGGTAAACAGACGGCACGACGGTCAGGGCGAAGGGCGGGATTCTACCCGAGCGCGCTGTCCGAGTGCTTATTTTTTGCGCAATTCTTGCGCTGGCACCACTGCCATTGCACCGCTTCCGGTGCGCTGCTGATTGCACTTACCAGCCTGCAAACCCCGCGCTGTACTCAAGCCCCTGCCCGGGATTTCCCCTGGCAAAGGGTGCCGGCCGGGGGCTTGCGCGGCTCAGGCCCAAACGCCGCATTCAAGGATTGCCGAGATAGTCGCGCTTGCCGATTTCCACCCCGTTGTGACGCAGGATGTTGTAGGCCGTGACGACATGAAAATGGAAGTTCGGCTGGGCAAATCCGAGCAGATAGGCCTGGCCCTTGAATGTCATGTCCTGGCCACCGACCTTGAGCGTGACATCCCGCTCTTCCGAACCATTGAGCTGGGCGGCACTGACCGATTCGATGAAGGCGATGGTCTTGGCAATCCGCGCGTGCAGATCCGTAAAGCTTTGCTCGGTATCCTCGAACTTCGGCACCTCCACACCCGCCAGCCGCGCCACAGCCCCCTTGGCGTGATCACAGGCGATCTGTACCTGACGGGTGAAGGCAAACATGTCCGGGAACAGGCGTGCGGCCAGCAGCACCGCCGGGTCGATCTTCCTGGCGGCCGCATGGGCCTCGGCCTTGGCGAGAATCGCGTCCAGGCTGCGCAGCATGCTGACAAAGCGCGGACTGCTCGCGTCGTACATTGAAATACTCATGATGGAGTCTCCAGAAAAGCAGAAATCAGGTGAGGGACTCATCAGCTTAGCGCATCGGGCAGGCCCCTTCCGACCTCACTCACAATGGGGCTGAAATTCTGTGGCAAACCCGTAGACTGGAGATTCACGTCTCTGCCTTCGCTGTCATCATGCCCTTGCCCAACGATCTCGCCCGCCTGCGTTTCGATTCGCGCTTCCTGGATGCCTTGCCGGCAGATCCGCTGGATACGCCAGTGCCACGCCAGGTTTCCGGCGCGGTGTATTCCTGGTGCGCGCCCACTCCGGTGGCCGCACCGCAGCTGCTGAGCTGGTCGGCATCCTGCGCGGCGCTGCTGGGGCTCGGGAGTGCGCCGGAGGATGCGCAAACCAGCGCAGCGGTCTTCGCCGGCAATCATCTCCTGCCAGGCAGCCGGCCGTATGCCAGTTGCTACGGCGGCCATCAGTTCGGGCAATGGGCGGGGCAACTCGGCGACGGGCGCGCCATCCTGCTCGGCACCGTAATCGGGGCGGATGGCCGGCGCCTGGAAGTGCAGCTCAAGGGCGCCGGGCGAACGCCCTATTCGCGCCATGCCGATGGCCGTGCGGTATTGCGCTCCTCGATCCGCGAATACCTGTGCAGCGAAGCCATGCATCACCTTGGCATACCCACAACCCGCGCCCTGTGTCTGGTGGGAACGGGGGAAGGCGTGATGCGTGACATGTTCTACGATGGCCGTTCACAGGAAGAACCCGGCGCCATCGTGACCCGCGTGGCAGAGAGTTTTCTGCGTTTCGGCCACTTCGAAATCTTTGCCGCACGCGGCGAAACGGATCTGCTGCGCACACTGCTCGATTACACCATCACGACGCATTTCCCGGCGCTCGGCCGCCCCTCCAAAGAGGTTTATGTCGCCTGCTTCGATGAAGTCTGCCGGCGTACCGCGGTGATGGTCGCGCACTGGCTACGCGTCGGTTTTGTACACGGCGTGATGAATACCGACAATCTTTCGATGCTCGGGCTGACCATCGATTACGGCCCGTATGGCTGGATCGACAATTTCGATCCGGCATTCACGCCCAACACCACAGATCGCAGCGGACGTTACGCATTTGCCCAGCAGGCACGCGTGGCCGGCTGGAATCTGAGCTGCCTGGCCAATGCCCTGATGCCCGTGGTGAATGATGCCGCGGCACTGGAACAATGCCTGCAGCATTACGGCGAGCATTTCGAGCATACCTATCTGGACATGCTGCGCGACAAGCTGGGACTGGCAAAGGATGGCGAGGCCGAAGCGGACATGGCGCTCATCAACCGCTTGTTTGCCTGCCTGGGTGCCGCAGGGGCGGACATGACGCTTTTCCATCGCAGCCTCGCCACCATCGACGCCACCACGCCCATCGACGCGGCATTGGAGATGCTCGCCCCGGCTTTCTATGCCCCGCCGGACACACGCGCCAGTGAACAGCTGGTGGACTGGCTGCGCAGCTGGCAGGCGCAGCTGGCCACCGCGACGGAACCGGATGACATGCGGCGTACCCGCATGAACGCTGCCAATCCCTGGCTGATCCCGCGCAACTGGCTCGCCCAATCCGCCATTAAGGCGGCCGAAGCCGACGACCTGAGCGTACTTGAGCGTCTGATGGACGCGATCCGCACGCCTTACACGGTGCAGCCCGCCTACGCGGATCTCGCCGTCCGCCGACCGGACTGGGCGCGTGCTGAACCGGGCTGTGCGGCGCTGTCGTGCAGTTCGTGATCAGCCGGCCTTGCCGGCCAGAGGCTGAGCCGCGATCCGCGCCAGCACTTCCTCCAGCTCGGGGTTGTGCTCGCGCTGGATGACGCGCGGGCGTTTGCTGGCATCCACAGCCACGTAGCTGAAGCTGGCTTCAGTCACGCAATAGCGTTCGCCGATGGGTTCGCTGGTGACTTTCTTGACCCAGACTTCAACCTTGATCTTGATCGAGGTACGCCCGACGTGCACACATTCGCCGTAGCAGCACACCACGTCGCCGACAGCGACCGGCAGGTGGAAATTCATGGCGTCGACGGCCACGGTCACCACGCGGCCACGCGTGAGTTCCTTGGCCATGATGGCGCCGCCCAAGTCCATCTGCGACATCAACCAGCCGCCGAAGATGTCGCCACTGGGATTGGTATCGGCCGGCATGGCCAGGGTGCGCAGCTGCAGGGTGCCGCGTGGATTGCGGATCGGCTCGTTCATGAAGTCTGTCCTGTAGGGGTCGGGGTGGGTGACGAGATTATGCACGTTGGGATGGCCAACAGGGTTCATGATCTTGATAGCCCCGGCCCACGGCGCTTCCTGCGACAATACGCACCCCGCTGAACCCTCTTCATCCGGAGTCGTCATGAGCCATCCTGTCCTTACCCAGCCTTCCACGACCGCCTTGCGCGTGCACAGCTTCGCCGGTCTGGAACCCGGACCCAAGCTGCTGGTGCTGGGCGCAGTGCATGGCAACGAGGTCTGCGGCAGCCGCGGCATCGAACGGATCATCGCGGAATTCGATGCGGGCACGCTGAGCCTGCAGTGCGGGCAAGTCACCTTCGTGCCGATCACCAATCCGCTGGCCTACCACCTCAAGCAGCGCATGGGCGACCGCAATCTCAACCGCAACCTGCGCCCCACCAACCCGCCGGTCGATTACGAAGACCGCATCGCCAACGCGTTGTGCCCCTTGCTGGCTGCGCATGACGCGCTGCTCGACCTGCACTCCTTCCACACCGGCGGCGAACCTTTCGCAATGCTTGGACCACAGAACAACACCGGCACGCTGGAGCCTTTCGCGCATGCCGAGCAGGAACAGGCGCTGGCCGTGCGCCTGGGCGTACGCCGCATCGTCGAAGGCTGGCTGGACACCTACGCGCGCGGAGTTGCCAGACGTCTGGCCTACAGCGATGCCAGCCTGCGGGCCCAGATGCTGTCCACCGACCCGAGCTATGGCGTGGGCACGACCGAATACATGCGCTCGCAGGGCGGCTACGCGATCACTCTGGAATGCGGGCAGCATGAGGATCCGGCTGCGCCGGAAGTGGCCTATCGCGCGATTCACAACACCCTTGCGCTGCTCGGCCTGATCGACGCACCCCGCCCCGCCCCGCATCCCGCGCCGGAATTGTTGCGTCTCGCGGAAGTGATCGACCGCCTGCATCCGGACGATGCGTTCAGCCGAGAATGGAAGAGCTTCGATCCGGTCCAGGCCGGCGAGCGGATCGGCACACGCCACGATGGCACGCCGGTCACAGCCCCCGGGACCGGCTTCATTGTCTTCCCGAATCCGAAGTCCCTGCCCGGCAACGAGTGGTTCTATTTCGCCCTGCCCAGCGAACGAAAACTCTGAGAACCCCGGGAGTTAACGCAAAACGCCGCAGGGATGATCTGCGGCGTTTCTTTTGGGGGGTATGACTCAGGCCGTGCAGACTTGTGCACTGCGCGCCGGACTTGTGGTCAGGACGCTCAGCAAGGCTTGCGCGTGTTCGGCTGCATCGCGTCCCAGGCTGGTGAGATAGCCACCATCTGCCAGCGTGATCAGGCCCTTGGCATGCAGGCGCTGGGCAGCGGCAATGATGGCCGGGGATGCGTCATGGTGGATCTTGATGCCTTGCTGGCTGGTGACCAGGTCAAAACGCTGCAGGATGTTGAGTTCTTCAAGCAGTTCGGGCGTATAGGGCATTGCGATCTCCTCGTTATCAGTGTGCCTCGGGGCACTGCCGTGCATCTTAGCCTGTGCCGCTGCGGGATGCGCAAGCAATCCGCCGGGCCTTGCACAAATTTGCGGCGCGTCACGCAGACACAAAAAAGGCCGGGGCTTGCACCCCGGCCTTCGACTTCATCGGAGGTAATGCTTTGCTTACTGAGAAGCTTTGCCCGAAACTTTTACGTTATACAACGCAATCTGTTTGCCCGCCGTACCTGCGGTATTCCACGGATAGATGCGCAAATACAACGTGCTACCTGTCGGCACCACGATCGCCACACTATAGGATTCCTTGAACATCGTTTCCTTGGGAACGAAAGCAAGGGCAGCGTCTGCATTGAGCTTGGTCCAGGTACTCAGGTCGGTGGAATACTCCATGTCGGCCTGCACTGTCGAACCACCACTGGAGGCCAAGTAGGCAGAGATCGTGTCAACATTGAAGGTTCCTGACGCCGGAGCCACGGCAAACTGCAGGTACTCGGTCGCCACGCGCGACACAGAGGTAACCGTATAGCGTGCAACCGTGGTGTCCTGTCCATCAACAGCCAGAACCTTGGAGGTCGTCGCAGACAAACCGGAAACCGTCACATCGGACGCCGTGACAAGACCATCGGTAACCGCAGTGAGTGCCGTCCCGGCCGTAAACCACGAAGCATAGGAATCCACGCCGGCGCCTGCCGAAATCCCTGTGCCACTGACTGCAACAGAGGTACTCATGGCAACCCCACCCAGAGAAAATGTGAGTACACCGCTATAACTCTGCACAGCAGCTGGCGTGAACTTCACGTACAGCGTACTGGTGAAGGCACTGTTGGTGTAGGGGATGCTGACGCTGGAGGACCAGGTCGTGTTGTCGAGCGAGAGCAGGAATTCGCTGCTCGGCGCTGTCACCGTGACGCTACTGGCAGCCGGGGACAGATCGAAGGCCGAGAGGGTGACCGACTTGGTTGACGGAACCGTGACGTAGCGTGTGCTCCAGTCCAGCGTGCTCGGGCTGGCGATCAATGATGTCACCGGAATCATGTAGTCCTTGAGAATGTTCAGGGTCTTCATGCCTTCGACGGCGCGCTTGGCGATCAGGTTGGCAAACAGGACTTGCGGGTGGGTACTATCTGCAGCGATGTACAGGTTCGCCGTCGCGGCCGCATCGCCGTAGCTTTCAACGATAGCCTTGGTCTCGGCGGTAATATCGACGAAAGGCACGCTGTAAGCCGTTGCCACAGCTTTCATGGCGGCGACATAATCGCCACGCACAGCTGTCTCGGTACCCAACACAGCGGTCAGATTGTGCTGGCCTGTCGAGGTGATCGTGCTACCGCTGAAATATTTGCGCACTATCGGTGACATCAGGATCGGATAGGCCCCTTTGGCGCGGACCTCGGTAACGTACCGCTTGAGGAACTGATAGTAGGAGTGCTCTGACTTGTCGACCGTGCTGTCGACGGCATCCGTCGCGCCCGTACAGGTTTCACCATTACCACTGCCATCACTGCAGAAAGCGTAAGTGCCGTAACCGGCATAGTCCGAACCGTATTTCTGGTCATTATGGGCAAACTGGATGATCACGTAATCTCCACTGTTGATCTGCGGCAGGATCGCTGGCCAGCGCGTAGTTTCGTAGTAGAAGCTGCGCGAACTGCGGCCGCCAAGTGCCCAGTTCTTGACAGTCACATTGGAATTGAAGAATTGCGGCACTGCCTCGCCCCAGCCCATTTGCGGGCGACGATCAGAGGTATAAGCAGTCATCGTCGAATCCCCCAGCATGTGAAGGGTAACTGCTGTTGTGCCGCCACTGGAACTGCTGGAGCTGGAGCTGGAGCTGGAGCTCGAGCTGCTTGACGAACTGCTGGAACTTGAACTACTGGACGACACACTTGAGGTGTCGTCACTGGAGCTACTGCCGCCTCCACAAGCGATCAGGAAGGCCGCCATCAAGGCGGCGCTAAACCAAATTGATAATTTTTTCATTTATTTCTCCTCACGGGTCCTGGCGGCTTGCGTAAAATTACGTCGGCCGGCTACCGGTAACAGTATAGGTATGCCTGTCATCAGGCTCTTGATCAGAATTGCGGTTTTCAACGCCAGTGATCAAACGCTTTGTACTCAATCCTGTGGTTGAGAAAGCACATTGCTGTCATGAAAACAAAGAAGGATGGCTTCGAAGCCATCCTTCTTTACTGTTGCTAGGCTACATCGGTTTACTTCGAGGTTGCGCAAGCAGACGTTAAACACGTCGCCGCTGTCGGCGCCCAGCCTGTCGCCGTAGCTGTCGTACCATCAGTAGTTGCCCACTTTGCAAATACTTCTGCACGAGTATCCATCCCAGAGAGATCAAGCGAGGTACTGGCGTAAGTAAGGCTACGCCCGCTGACATCCAGTGCCACTCCACTAAGATCCATACTCCCGCTTTCACGGTAGCCAGCCGTTGTCGTGGGCACGGTGATCGGTGGAACGTTGGTGTAGTCCCAGCCGGTCGTCTTGATGTGGGTTCCCATCTTGTTGTTGATATAGGCCACATTGTTGCAACCTAAGTTGGCATTGCCAAAGGAGCCTGAGACAAGCTGCGTGTTACAGTAGGTCGCCGTCGAGAACGCATTGGCTTGACGCCCCAGAAGTGTCGCATTGTCAGGCACGCCAGATTCCTTGGTCAGACTGCTGCTGAGCACCACAAACCCCGGATAACCATAGGCGGTACGCGATTCGATCACATAACCACCAGAACTAGTGTTGGTCGGATCGACTGCTGTTCGCAATTCACTCTGCTCAAACAACGCGGCAAACGGCGAACCCCAGATGAAGTCCACATCCCCCTTGATCAGCGACTTGTAATACCACACCCAGCCCTTGGTCTGAACTGTGTCTTGCCCGCTAAGGAAGTTCATGTAGGTCGCCATCATGCGCGAGCCGCTCAGCGTGGCACTGTTGTAGTAAATCGTCTCAGCCTGATTGTTATAACTGGAATTCTTCACGTGCGTGTTCTGCAAAGTGAATTGGTTCAGGGTTAGCAGGTCAGAGCCTTCGACAAGAAACACCGGACGGCCACCGCCAAGGTACGCACGATACAGAGAATCCTTCGCCTTCTGTGCCTTGGCAGACATATTGGCAATAGCATTCGTCAGTGTTTGACTGCTTCCTGTGCCAGGGTTGAAGTCGTTGTACATGTCGTACTGCACGATTGCTCCGTCGCGAGTTTCTCCTTGAATGGTCAGGTTATTGATCGTCCGTGCGAACAGCATCTCGTTGTAGGTGCCGTTCTTGATCGTGATGGTCTTTGCTGCTGTCCCACACGCAGCGGTCGATGCAACCGTTCCACCACAATTGGTCATCAACCAGTTTAGTGCCCCCTGAACAGTACGGAAGTCCGCTGCGCCATCATCATCAACAGTCACAGCAGTCGTCGAAGCAGGATCGGCCTTGGTTGTAAAGGCCCATACCGTCGGCGAACTGATGCCATTGAAAGCCACACCTGCAATATTGCCATTGAGCACACCACTATCCATCTTGACGTAATAACCCATCGAGGAAGCAAGCTTGTTGTCGTGCAGCTTGATCGTGGCTGTGTTGCCGGAAATCGTGACCGGACGATAGAGCACCCAGCGATATTGCGTTAAGGTGCTGACATTACCAATCTTGTCAACTTCGGTGTTCGCCGTAGCAAGAAGCGGCAAAGTCGTGGTGTTGTACGCGCTTAGCGCTATGGCTGTCAGATCCGGCGTTGCCGCAGTCGCATCATTTGCCCAAGAACCGGTGGTAAACACATTCAGACTGATTTTGTCAGCCAGCGAATTGTCACTTGCCTTATAGACGTAGATGTACCCACTCGTACCCAGAGTTGGTGCCGAATCAAAAGTGATTTGCAGCGTCGTATCAACATAGGCCGCAGTTTCTCCATTAGCGGGGACAAGCCCACCAGAACTCGATGAAGAGCTACTCGACGAACTGCTCGAACTACTCGAACTACTCGAACTACTCGAACTGCTTGACGATACACTGTGGGTGTCGTCGCTAGAGCTACTGCCACCTCCGCAGGCTGTCAGGAGCACAGCCAGCAAGGCCGTACTAAACCAAACCGATAATTTTTTCATTTACTTCTCCCCACAAATTTTGTTTTTTTGCGCAAAACACACAACCAGTACCATCGTAAGAAAGAGGATCATCAGACGCTTGATCAGAATTGCGGTTTTTGCCTGTTCATGAAAATTCCGGCAAAAAATCCTCACCAATCCACAGCGCGACGCTCTCTTAATTGCAACTCTGTTGCGATAAGGGTGGCGATATGGTGAAATCCGCGTATGCCTGCTTCGCCCCCTCTCGCTGACAGCACCGCGCTGATCGCCCGCATCCACGCACTGGCTGCGCGTGCCACACCAGCCCGGATCGCCGTGTTGCGCCTGCTTGACGAGGCGGAACGTGCGCTCAGCCATCGCGAAATCGAAGACGCACTGGGCACCGGCTTTGACCGGGTGACGCTCTACCGCGTGCTCGACTGGCTGGTGGAAAGCGGCCTGGCACATCGGGTCATCGATGCCGGACGGGTCTTCCGCTTCAGCCTGGCCTCTCCTGCCAATGCCACGCACACCGCGCACGCGCATTTCCGCTGTGAGGCCTGCGGCAAAGTCTTCTGCCTGGACGAGATTCCGGTCCCCACCCCTGCCCTGCCGGCCGGGTTTTCAGGCAAGGCTGTCGAATATTGCATTACCGGGCAATGCGCCCGGTGCGACCAATCCGAACAGGAAAAATGATGCTTTTGGGTTCGATCATACTGGCCACCATTCTGGGTGGCGTGTTGAGCATGCTGGTTGCCGGCCTAATCATTGCGGGCCTGCCACAGCGCTGGCTGCCACGCCTGGTCGGCTTTGCGACCGGCGTCCTGCTCGCCGTGGCCTTGCTCGACGTGCTGCCCGAAGCAATCGAATCCCAGGTGGAAGCCCATCGCATCTTTGTCACGCTGCTGATCGGGGTGCTGGTGTTCTTCGGCCTGGAACGGATTGCCCTGTGGCGTCATTCGCATCCGGACGAAGACCATGCCGACACCGGACTGCATGCCCATCACCATCATCACATCGGCAAGGACACGGTGCTGTCGGTGATGGTGGGAGACAGTTTCCACAACTTCGTCGATGGCGTGATGCTGGCCGCCGCCTTCCTGGTCAGCCCCGCCCTGGGCTGGACCACAGCCTTGGGCGTGATCGCCCATGAAATCCCGCAGGAAGCCGGAGACTTCGCCGTCCTGCGCTCGGCCGGCATGTCGACCAAACGCGCACTGCTCTTCAACGGCGTCTCCAGCCTGACTTCGATTGCGGGGGGCATTCTGGGTTACTTCGCGCTGTCACATGTGGAAGAAGCCCTGCCCTATTGCCTGACGATTGCCGCCGCCAGCTTCCTGTATATCGCCATCTCGGATCTGTTGCCGCTGCTGCGGCGCGAATCGCACTTTGGCACATCGATCTCGCAGATCAGCGCGATGTTGCTGGGAATCGCCCTGATCGCCATCACCGGCCTCGGCCATACCCATTGAGCATGGCAGCGGCACACCCCGATACGCGCATTCCGGTTACGCTCCTGACGGGCTTTCTGGGCAGCGGCAAGACCACCTTGCTCAACGCCATCCTGCGGGATCCGGCAATGGCTGGCGCGGCGGTACTCATCAACGAGGTGGGCGCAGTCGGGCTGGATCATCTGCTGGTCGAACAGGTCAGCGAAGAAATCACCCTGCTCGAATCGGGCTGCCTGTGCTGCACGGTGCGCGGCGATCTGACACGCAGCCTGCGCGACCTTTTCATGCGACGCTTGCGGCGCGAGATCAAGGCGCTGGATCGCGTTGTCATCGAAACCACCGGGCTGGCTGATCCAGCGCCGGTGATCCACACCTTGCTGCGCGATTTCTTCCTGGCCGAGCGATTCCGCCTCGAAGGCGTCGTCACCACCGTGGATGTGCGCAATGTGCATTGGCAACTGGGGCAGCACAGCGAAGCCGTCAAACAGGTCGCGATGGCGGATCGCATCGTGCTCACCAAGTGCGATCTGGCTGACAGCCTGATGATTGCCGACGCCGAAGAGCGCGTCGCCGCCCTGAATCCGGGCGCACCGATCTGGCAGGCCGAGCCCGCCAGGCTGCCGCCAGGCTTGCTCGAAGGCATGAGCCTCTACGCACCTGCGGACAAGACGCCGGATGTGGCCCGCTGGCTGGGCGAAGCCGGCATCCGCGAACAACAACGCCTGCAGGCACAGCACGGCGTGTTGGGTGGCCGTGCGCCGGCGCCGCTGCACAACGCCGGCATCAGCACCCATGTGCTGTATTTCGAGCAACCCTTTGCCTGGGGTGATTTCGCACGCGCACTGGATACCCTGCAGTCCGTGGTCGGCACGCAGATCCTGCGCATCAAGGGCCTGCTTGCCGTAGCGGGTGAAGATCGGCCGCGAGTCGTCCAGGCCGTGCAGCACGAGCGTTACCCCGACACGCATCTGCCGGCCTGGCCTGACGATGACCGGCGCAGCCGGCTGGTATTCATCGTGCAGGATCTGCCGCGCAGTGTGCTGGAGAAGGCCTTCAGCGCCTTCTGCAACCTCCACGCCTCCTGACCTTCACCTGTCGGGCAATCCGCGCTTGTTGCATGCAAGCGTGACGTATCTCACATGAATCCCCCGCACTCCCGGGGCATGATGAGTCGTGCCTTGCCCATATCTGCGGGCGTTTCCGCGCCCATATGGGCAGAGCTGGCAAACCTGAACTTACCCGGTTGAGCACCGTCAACCATACTGAACGACACCCCTGTCTGGCGTAGCGAATGTCGCTCGCGGATGCCGGCCACTGCATCAACTCACTCAGGATGGGCAGCGCATGAACTTCATGCCCTTGAAGGCCAACAGCAGCGTGGATTTCAACCAGCCGGCCCAGTGCCATGCGCTGCTCAAACGCATCAGCGTGACCGATCTTGAAGAGGCCGGCAGCACCTTGCTGGCCCTGCTGGAGGGGATGGCCGTTGCGTCGCCGCCGCCGCAAGGCCATCTGCAGGTGCTGGAAGAGATCCGCCCGACACTCGATTACGTGCTGGGTGAAATTGCCAAACGCTATGCCTCACGCCCCTTGCCGCCGTCCAGCAATGAAGAGGAAACCCTGCGTCAGGTCGTGCGCCTGTGGTCCCTGATGGCTACCAACTACGGTTTTGTCGCCCAGCGTTACGCGCTGGAAGGTAGTGATACCCTGGTCAATCACCGCGCCATGCTGTTGCAGCGTCGCCTGCGCTATCACACCTTGGCCATGACAGAATATTTCCGCGCGCGCCGCGAAATGCCCGGAAACCTCTGGCTGGATCTGCACAAGCTGTATGTCTCGGCAGAGCGTGTCGGGGTTTCCCAGACCCGCGTATCCGACGCACTGAATGAAACCTGGGGCGCCCAAAGCCCGCTCGAATCCTATGTGGCGATGCTGCTCACCGATGTGGCCTGCCCATACAGCCGGACCCCGCGCGAGTTCGGCTGGGTCGTGCGCTGGGCGCAGCGCTTCGCCCCCTATTGCACCCTGCAGGACAACCCGTCCGACGAGCGCAGCAATCGTTACCTGCTCAGGCAGGATGGCGACCACGGGCTGCGTCCGGCGCTCTCCCCGGTTGCAGCCGATAGGCCGATCCGGAGTCTGGACACCAGCAAGCTGGCCGCCCACATCCAGGCAGTGGTGAGCCAGCTCAAGTCGGGCGTCAGCGCCGCCTCGCTCGGGCTGGGCGACGACTGCGTACAACCGGCTTGTGCGCGCCTGGTGGTATCGCTGTACCGGCCCTGGGGCCTGGCGGCCTCCGGGCGCAAGTTTCCGCGCCGCCTGCTCAACGGGCAGATCCAGATCTGTGCGGACCCGGTGGCGGTAGCCTATTTCCTGACCGGCAAGAAATTCGAGCAGCCCGAAGATCACCAGATCCACTACAACGACTTCACCCGCACCGAGGCCATGCTGGCACTGGGCGAGCGGGCGGAGGAATCCGAACCGACCGACGAACAGCTCGAAGCCCGGGCCCTGGCCCTGGGTTATGTGCAGGAAACATGGGAGGTGCTGGACCAGTCCGTAGCCGGCTTCCGCCTGATGCGCCGGCAGGGGGATTCGCGTCTGGATCATCGCCAGCTCATCGGCGTGCGGCCCAGTCCGCAGGAACGCATGCTGCTGGCGGAGATCAGCTGGCTGCAATTCCAGCAGAACGGCACGCTGTGCGCGGGCGTCTCGCTGATGCCCGGCCCGCCGGTGGTCCTGCCCGTACGCCTGCTGATCCCCGAGCGGCGGAACGTACGCGAACGTTTCCGGCTGGGATTCATGATTCCCGGCGTACCGGCACTGAAAACCGATCCCAGCCTGATCGTGCCAGCGGGCTGGTACGTCTCGAACCGTCGGGTCGAAGTGGAAGGCGAATCCCCGTGGCTGGCCCGCATGACCCACCTGATCACGCGCGGCGTCAATTTCGACCGGGTCAGCTTTGTGCGTGAGGAACAATCCGCTTCGGCGCAAAACTCGCCGTAAAACAGCTCCCTTTGCCGGGTGTGCTGCGGATATCCAGATGGGCCTGATGACGCGTCAGAACGTGCTTGACGATGGCCAGGCCAAGACCGGTGCCGCCGGTTTCACGCGAACGCCCGCGATCCACCCGGTAGAAACGCTCGGTCAGGCGCCCGATATGCTCGGGGCCGATGCCGATGCCGCTATCTTCCACCGAAAACTCCGCGCCCCCGTCTTCCTTCTCGTGCCAGCGCAGGAGGATGCTGCCGCCTTCCGGGGTGTAGCGCACCGCGTTGCTGGCCAGATTCGAGAACGCGCTGTGCAATTCTTTCTGGCTGCCCAGCAGACAGGCCGGCGCACCGGCTTCGAGCCGGATCTGGTGACGCCCGCCAGACAGCATCTGGATTTCGTGCAACACGCTGCCAAGCAGGGCCTGTACGTTAACCGGGATTTCCTCGGCAGGCTCCGAACCCGCCTGCAGGGATGACAGCGTCAGCAGATCCTCGATCAGGTGCTGCATGCGCATCGACTGCTCCAGGGCCAGGCTGAGGAAGTGCTGGCGATCCTCGGGCGCGATGTCATCGCCCGCATCCAGCAAGGTCTCGACAAACCCGTTGACCACCGTAAGCGGCGTCTTCAGTTCGTGCGAGACATTCGCCACGAAGTCCCGGCGCATCATGTCCAGGCGTTCCAGTTGGGTGATGTCACGCGCCAAAATCATCTCCAGGTCTTCGCCGAAGGGCACACGCTGAATCGACAGGCTCAGGCGATCCTGGCGTTGGCTATGCAGGATCAGGGGCTCGACCGAACGCGCCTCTTCGGTCTCCTTCATGAACCGCACGAAGTCCGGTTCCCGGATCAGGGTGGTGATGGCACGGCCCAGATCGCGTTCCGCATCCAGACCGAAATAGCTGGCCGCCGCCGTGTTCAGCCATTCGATGGTCTGATGCTGCGACAGGTAGATCACGGCGTCCGGCATGGCCTGGCTGGCTTCGCGGAAACGCGCCAGGCTGCGTGCCAGCTGTTCCCGCTGCTCCATGGCAACCCGGGTGCGCCGGCTCAGGTTGGCGAAGATGTAATCCCAAATGCCCAGAGCGCGGGGAACATGCGTACCCAGCGGTTCGCGGGCCCAGCGGACCACTTTGACCATGTTGTGCAGGTGATGCACGAGCAGCCCGAACAAGAGCAGGAGCAGCACCAGCAAGGCGGTATCAAGATCGAAGAACGCCCAGCACAGCCCGGCCAGCCCGAGCAGGATCAGGAATGTGGCGGAGGAAGCAAGCCAGATGTAACGACTGGAAAGAATTTGACCGGCCCCTGACTCAGTTGTTGACCATCTCGGTAATCTCGGTCGAGAAGCGATAGCCGCTGCCGCGCACGGTCTGCACCAGGCGATCATGCAGACTCGGCTCCAGCGCGCTGCGCAAACGCCGGATGTGCACATCGACGGTACGTTCTTCCACGAACACGTGATCTCCCCAGACTTGATCCAGCAGTTGTGAGCGCGAGTGTACCCGCTCCGCGTGGGTCATCAGGAAATGCAGCAAGCGGAATTCCGTCGGCCCCAGATTCACCAGTTCGCCAGCCGCCGTGACGCGGTGCGTGGCAGGATCGAGCCGCAGACCGCCCAGCTCCACCGCATCCTCGGTGGCCTGCGGGGCGCGCCGGCGCAGCACGGCCTTGATGCGGGCGACCAGTTCGCGGGGCGAAAAGGGCTTGGTGATGTAATCGTCAGCACCGATGTCGAGCCCCATCACCTTGTCCTGCTCCTCGCTGCGAGCCGTCAGCATGATGATCGGAATGCCCCGCGTACGCTCGTCCGCGCGCAGACGGCGTGCAAACTCCACGCCGGACATGCCCGGCAACATCCAGTCCAGCAACACCAGATCCGGCAAGGCTTCGCGCACGATGCGCTGGGCGGTTTCGGCGTCACTGGCGCGCATCACGGTATGCCCGGCGCGCGTCAGGTTGGCGGCAATCAGTTCCTGGATGGCAGGCTCGTCTTCGACTAGCAGGATGTTGGCAGGCACGGGGATTCCCCTTTTTTCAGATCGATGACGCAAGTCTATTGCCGCATCGTGACGTTTATGTGACAGGTAACCATTGTGCAATACAAGTCAGGCATCGGGAGTCAGCAAGAGTCCGCACCCGGCGCACTGCACGCACGCCGGACCCAGCCCGGTTATCATCTCGCTTTCCTTGCTTCTGTAGCGCCCACCATGGCTGGCTTGAATCCGGATACCCCGAACCCCACCGCAATCACCTTGCATCAGCGCGCCCGCACGCTGGAAATCGCTTTCGAGGATGGCGTCACAGCCAACCTGAGCCACGAACTGCTGCGCGTGTATTCCCCCTCGGCCGAGGTGCGCGGGCATGGCGCCGGGCAGGAAGTGCTGCAGGTCGGCAAGCGCGACGTTGAAATCACCGACATCGAACAGGTCGGCAACTACGCGGTCAAGCTGGTGTTCTCCGACGGGCATGACAGCGGCCTGTACTCCTGGGACTATTTCTACGAACTGGCAACCGGGCACGAAGCCCTGTGGGCGACCTACCTGCAACGCCTGGCCGAAGCCGGCGCGAGCCGCGACCCGGCCGCTCCGGTGCCCGAAGCGCTGCAACCCAAGCCCGCCGCCAAAAGCTGCGGCAAGCACTAGAATAGGCCCGGACAAATCATAGCCATCATTCCGGCACAGGCCGGAATCCAGTGCTCGCGGGCACGTCTGGAGCCCGGTTTCCATCGGGATGAGGCCTGACAAGAGGTTGCTGCCATGAACGACAAGACCACCCATTTCGGTTTCGAACAGGTTCCCGAGAGCGAGAAAGCCCGCCGGGTACGCGGCGTATTTTCTTCCGTCGCACAAAAATACGACGTGATGAACGACCTGATGTCAGGCGGCATGCATCGTCTGTGGAAGGCGTTCACCGTCGAACTCGCCAACGTACGGCCCGGCGAACGCGTGCTGGATGTGGCCGGTGGCACGGCAGACCTGTCCCTGGCCTTTGCCAAGCGGGCGGGCGCGAGCGGCCAGGTCTGGCTCACCGACATCAACCACGCCATGCTCAGCGTGGGGCGTGACCGGGTGCTGGACAAAGGCCGGGCCTTGCCGGTAGCACAATGCGATGCCGAGAAACTGCCTTTCCCCGACAATCACTTCGATCTGGTAACGGTCGCCTTCGGCCTGCGCAACATGACCCACAAGGATGTGGCACTGACCGAAATGCGCCGTGTCCTCAAGCCCGGCGGACGCCTGCTGGTGCTGGAGTTCTCGCAGATCTGGAAACCGCTGGCAAAGGCCTACGACGTGTATTCCTTCAAGGTTCTACCGTGGCTGGGCAAAAAGATCGCCAACGATGCCGCGAGTTACCAGTACCTCGCCGAATCGATCCGCATGCACCCGGATCAGCCCACGCTCGCCGGCATGCTCGAAACGGCGGGCCTGCAACGTGTGGAGTATTTCAACCTCGCCGCGGGCGCGGTTGCCCTGCATCGCGGCTACAAGCTCTGATTTCCCCGCCGCATAAAACGCCGGACGGTCGATTGCGCAAGCGCTCGTGAATGTCATAATCCGGGACCGATTTTCCTTTCTGGACAGGATCCCTCATGCACGCCACGCTCGCCGTCACACCCTATCCGCGCGAAAAGACGTTGTTCGCCATCCATGCCTGGCTCTCCGGGCTCATCTGGCTGATCCTGCTGGCCATCACCTTCGGCTTGTTGCTGATCTATCTGCTGTTCGGTTACATCGCCCACGTCTTCGGCTTCTCGTATTTCATCTCGCATGTACGGGGCACCGGCGCACGCATCACCGCCGAGCAGTTTCCCGATCTGCATGCGCGCATCGTACGAGGCTGCGAGCGCCTGGGCATCGAGAAGCTGCCGGAAGCCTACCTGCTGCAATCCGACGGGGTATTCAACGCCCTGGCCGCCAAATTCCTCGGCAGCCATTACGTGATCCTGTTTTCGCCGATCGTCGATGCGCTCGACGAACGCCCTGACGCACTGGATTTCTATATCGGTCATGAACTCGGCCACATTCATCGCGGCCATACCAGCTGGTTCAAGACGGTACTGATCCTGCCGACGGCCTTCCTGCCACTGATCGGCGCAGCCTACCGGCGCGCCCAGGAATACACCTGCGACCGCTACGGCTTCGCGCTGTGCAACAAACCCGAAGATGCCGAGTTCGCGCTCGGGGTGATCTCTGCCGGCTCGCGGCGCTGGGCCCACCTGAATCGCGACGCCTTCATCGCCCAGACCCAGGACACGCGCGGGTTCTGGATGTCCTACCACGAGCTGATGTCGGATTATCCATGGCTCTCCAAGCGCATGCTGGCGATACGGGCTCTGGCCACGGGCGAACAGCTGAAAGCGCCTTCGCGCCATATCCTGGCCAAACTGCTCGCCCTGGTCACGATCCGTGTGCCGGGTGCAGGAGGAGGGGCCGGCTTGTTGATGATCGTGGCGATCATCGGGATCCTGGCGGCCGTGGCCATTCCGGCGTACCACGACTACACCCAGCGCGCCAAGCTGGTGGTGTTCGACCAGCGCGCCCAGGCCGTCCTGGCCGATCTGCAAACCCGCGGGTCGGATCTGGCGACCGTTGACAGCGTGCTCGATGGCCTGGCGAATTCCCCAGCCGGCACAGCCCTGCAGCCTTTCGGCGAACTGGAAGTCGGCAACGGCGGCACGATCACACTGACCCCGCATCTACCGGCCGGCAAACCCTCCCTGCTGGGTGGCAAAGCAGCGGACACGAGCCTGCGTTTTGTCCCTGCCGTGAAGGATGGCAAGGTCTCCTGGCATTGCGAAACGGATCGGCAGGCACGCATGGCGCCAGCGTTCTGCCGCTAGGCATCACAAAACTTGCGCCGGGTCTTGAACTTAGCCGGATTGCCTGCATCTAAGGGACTGTTGGCACGTTCGCGTGCCGCCCCTTCGTGAGAGAAAACGCATGATCAAGAAAACCCTGTTGTCCTGCCTGCTGGTGGTTCTGAGTCTCAGTCTGACGATTGCCGATGCAGAAGCCCGGCGCCTCGGTGGCGGTCGCAGCGCCGGCATCCAGCGCCAGGTCGCGCCGATGCAACGCCAGGCCACGCCTCCCAGCACGGCACCCCAGCAAGGCGTTCACCCCAGCACGGCGCCCACCCCGACTGCCGCGCCAGCACAAAGCGGCTGGCGCCGTTGGGCCGGCCCGCTCGCCGGGATCGCTGCCGGGATCGGTCTGGCCGCGATGCTGTCGCACTTCGGCGTCGGCGGTGACTTCGCCGGCATCATCCTGCTGGTGATCGGCGGGCTGGTGGCTTTCATGCTGATCCGTCGCCTGCTGGCTGGCGCTCAGCCCCAACAACCCGCCCCCGCGTATGCCGGCGGAACGGTGAGCCCCTTCGCCCGCGAACAGGAAGCGCCCGCAGCAGTCGGTGGCGGTGCGGCCCCCGTCGGGAATGCCCGCAATTTCCCGGCAGACTTTGATGTGGAAGTGTTCGAGCGCCAGGCCAAGCTGAATTTCATCCGCCTGCAAGCGGCGAACGATGCCTGCAATCTGGCCGACATCCGCGAATTCACCTCGCCGGAAATCTTCGCCGAGATCAAGCTGGAGATTGACGAACGGGGCGGCGCCAAACAGCGCACCGACGTCGTCATGCTCAATGCCGAGGTGCTCGAAGTCGTGGAAGAAAAGGGCCAGTACATCGCCAGCGTGCATTACTCCGGCACCCTGCGCGAAGAGGAAAACACGGCCCCGCAGAACTTCGACGAGCTCTGGCACCTGACCAAGCCGGTAGACGGCAATCGCGGCTGGGTCCTGGCTGGGATCCAGCAATACAACTGACACGCCGGCGTAAACCTGCCGCAATCCACAGGCCGCCGGGCTAGAATCCGGCGGCCTTGTTTTTTTGCCTCAACCCCCGGAGCAACCATGCTTGCCGATTTCCCCCTGTTCTTCATCAATCGCCTACTGGCGGCCGAGCCCTGGGCAGCCGCGCTGTTGCGCCCGCACGTGGCCCAGACGGCTTTGCTGGAGGTCGCGGGGCTGCGCCTGCGCTTCACGGTAGGCGAAGACCTGCGCCTGCATGCGGCAGCGGCGGAAAGCGAGAACACGGTCAGCATCCGCGTCCCTGCCGAAGCCCTCGGGGCGCTCCGCGATGCCCCCGAAAATCTCAGCCAGCACGCTCACATCGAAGGCAATGCGGCTTTCGCCGAAACCCTGGCCAAGCTGCTCAAGCATTTGCGCCCGGACCTCGCGGCCTGGCTGGCCCCCTATCTGGGGGATGCGGTCGCGACGCGCACCGCCCACGCGGTGCACACCGCTGGCACACATACCCTGCAGGCCGGCCAGAAACTCGGCAGCGCCGTGCTCAGCCAGATCCGCGACGAAGCCGGGCTGGTCGTCACGCACAACGAACATGCCGCTTTCGCGCAGGATCTCGCCGAGCTGAGTGCAGGCATCGAAGCCTTGCAGCAGCGCTTGAAGGCGCTCTCCGGCAAGCCTGGCGAAGAGGCCTCGCAGACCTGAAAACAACTATATGTAGTAGCCAAAAGCAAAACCGCACCTAGATACAGGTCTTGTTTTGCTTGTCAGCAGCAAACCCGCCGGGTTAAAGTTCGCCCCACGACGGTTCCTGCAAGGGATGAAAAGGGAATCCGGCAAGGCACATGAAGCGCCCCATCCGGAGCTGCCCCCGCAACTGAAGGCGATGAGTCGGAGCCTCTCCAGGCCACTGGGCTGACCCCCGGGAAGGCTGGGCACCGATGCCGACTCGCCAGCCAGGAGACCTGCCGCCGCACAAGAATTATCCAGCCAGAGGCGGGGTGCCCCGGGCGGATCGCGGACAACGCCCCTTTCCCCAGGGAAAGCGTGTCCCGCGAGCCGGCCGGCGTACTCCTCCCTGATACAAAAACCAACGAGAGAGAACCCGCCATGCTTGCCGACAGCCTTGCCACGCCCGCAACGCCCTCCCCCACCGCTCAGACCCTCGACCAGGCCCACGCCTTCGAAGTGATCCGCCGCAATGGCGCCGTCGTGCGTTTCACCCCGGACAAGATCGCCACGGCACTGGGCAAGGCCTTTCTCGCCGTGGAAGGCAGTCAGGGCGCCGTTTCCGCCCGCCAGCGCGACCTGATCACGCGCCTGACCGACACCGTGGTGCAGGCCTTCACGCGACGCCTGCCCGGCGGCGGTACGCTCCATATCGAAGATATCCAGGATCAGGTCGAGCTGGCCTTGATGCGTTCCGGCGAACACGACGTGGCCCGCGCCTATGTGCTCTACCGTGAGCGCCGCGCCGCCGAACGCGCAGCCGCCGGTGTCGCACCGCAAGTGGAAACCGATGTGCCGGTCGACGTGTCCGCCGACAGCGTGCTGGAACACGCCCTGCAAAACCTCTATGACGGCGTCCCGATGGCTGCCGTGCGCCAGTCGCTGGTGCTCTCGGCGCGCACCCTGATCGAACGCGAACCGGATTACAGCAAGGTCGCCGCCCGCCTGCTGCTGCGCGGCCTGCGCCTGGAAGTGCTGGGTGAAGAGCTGGACCATGCCGCCATGGCCACGCGTTACGCCGAAGCTTTTCCCAAACTGATCAAGCGCGGCGTGGACGCTGAACTGCTCGACGCGCGCATGAAGGAATACGATCTGGAGAAGCTCGCCGCGGCGCTCACCGCCGACCGCGACCTGCAGTTCGACTACCTCGGCCTGCAGACCCTCTACGACCGCTATTTCCTGCACATCGAAGACGTACGCATCGAACTGCCGCAAACCTTCTTCATGCGCGTCGCAATGGGTCTGGCACTCAACGAGATCGACCGCGAAGACCGTGCCATCGAGTTCTATCACCTGCTCTCCAGCTTCGATTTCATGAGCAGCACGCCGACGCTCTTCAACAGCGGCACGCGGCACTCGCAGCTCTCCTCGTGCTACCTGACCACGGTGGAAGACGATCTGGATGGCATCTACCAGTCGATCAAGGAAAACGCCCTGCTTCAGAAATATGCGGGCGGGCTGGGCAACGACTGGACCCCGGTGCGTTCGCTCGGCGCGCGCATCAAGGGCACCAACGGCAAGAGCCAGGGCGTGATTCCCTTCCTGAAGGTCGTGAATGACACCGCACTGGCCGTGAACCAAGGCGGCAAGCGCAAGGGTGCGGTATGCGCCTATCTGGAGAGCTGGCACCTCGACATCGAGGAATTCCTCGAGCTGCGCAAGAACACCGGCGACGAGCGCCGCCGCACCCACGACATGAACACGTCCAACTGGATCCCGGATCTGTTCATGCGCCGCGTGATGGAAGGCGCCGAATGGACCCTGTTCTCGCCCAACGACACGCCGGATCTGCACGAAAAATTCGGCAAGGCGTTCGAGACCGCATACGTCGCCTACGAAGCCAAGGCCGATCGTGGCGAACTCAAGCTCTTCAAGCGCATTCCTGCCGTGCAACTGTGGCGCAAGATGCTCACCATGCTGTTCGAGACCGGTCATCCCTGGGTCACCTTCAAGGATCCGTGCAACCTGCGCTCGCCGCAACAACATGCCGGTGTCGTACATAGCTCCAACCTGTGCACCGAGATCACCCTGAATACCTCGGACACCGAAACCGCCGTGTGCAACCTCGGCTCGGTGAACCTGCCGGCGCACCTCGTGCAGGTGGATGGCCAGTGGATCATCGACCAGCCCAAGCTCGCCCGCACCATCCGCACCGCCATGCGCATGCTGGACAACGTGGTCGACATCAACTTCTACGCCACGCCGAAGGCGCGCAATTCCAATCTGCGTCACCGCCCGGTCGGGCTGGGCATCATGGGTTATTCCGATTGCCTGCACCGCATGGGCGTGGCCTTCGCCTCGATGGAAGCCGTCGAATTTGCCGACCGCTCGATGGAAGCCGTCTGCTACCAGGCCTATGCCGCCTCCAGCGCGCTGGCCGAAGAACGCGGCACGTACTCCAGCTACCGGGGCAGCCTGTGGGATCAAGGCATCCTGCCGCTGGATTCCCTGCGCCTGCTTGAAGAAGCACGCGGCGGCTATCTGGAAGTGGATCGCTCCAGCACGCTGGACTGGGACGCCCTGCGCGCCCGCATCCAGCAGCACGGCATGCGCAACTCCAACTGCGTCGCGATTGCGCCCACCGCCACCATCTCCAACATCATCGGCGTCTCGGCCTGCATCGAGCCGGACTATCAGAACCTGTATGTGAAATCCAACCTCTCCGGCGAGTTCACCGTGGTCAATGCCGATCTGGTCCGCGATCTGAAAACGCTCGGACTGTGGGACGACGTGATGATCGCCGACCTGAAATATTTCGACGGCTCGCTGGCCCAGATCGACCGCATCCCCGCCGAGATCAAGGCACGCTACGCCACCTCGTTCGAGATCGATCCGAGCTGGCTGATCGAAGCCGCCTCACGCCGCCAGAAATGGATCGATCAGGCTCAATCCCTGAACCTCTTCCTCGCAGCGCCCTCCGGCAAGAAACTGGATGAGACCTACAAGCTCGCCTGGATTCGCGGTCTCAAGACCACCTACTACCTGCGCACCCTCGGTGCCACCGCCATGGAAAAGACCAGCGCGCCCGTCGAAGCCGCGCCCAAGTTCTGCTCCATCGACAACCCGGATTGCGAATCCTGCCAATGAGTGTGCCCATGAACGCCAAACTCCATTTTGACGACTGGGACAGCCCGGTCACACCGCCTGCCGCTCCGGTTGCCACGCCAAGCCCCGTACCGACGGCCCGCGCCGCTTTCGCGACCACCCTCGGCGCGGCCACCGCAGGCGCCTCGCTCGCGCCGGTGAATGCGCAGGACAAACGCATCGTCAACGGCCAGGCCGACGTCAACCAGCTCGCGCCCTTCAAATACCCCTGGGCCTGGGAATTCTTCCTCAACGCCAACAAGAACCACTGGACCCCGCTGGAAGTCTCGATGGCGCAGGATGTGCACGATTACCAGCACAAGCTCACGCCCGCCGAGCGCCATGTGTTCGAAAACGTGCTGGCCTACCTGACCACGTCCGACATCCTCGCCATGCGCAACATTGGTCTGGCGGTGATGGAAAAGATGAGCGCACCCGAGCTGCAGATCTATCAGGCCCGCCAGGTCTATGAAGAAGCGCTGCACACCTGGACCTACCAGCACTGCATCGAAACGCTGGGCATCGACCAGCAGGAGATCTACAACCGCTACCGCGTGGTGCCGGCAATTCACGGCAAGATCGCGCTCGCCAATCGCCGCCTGGAACGCGTCATGCGTTCGGACTTCGACCTGCGCGACCGCGACAACCTGCACGAATTCGCGCTCTCCTACATGTTCTTCGCCGGCATCTTCGAAGGCTGCTGGTTCTACAACGGCTTCACCCCCATCTTCGCCCTGCAACGCCGGGGACTCATGAAGGGCACCGCCGAACAGCTGCAATACATCATGCGCGACGAAGTGCTGCACTGCGCCTTCGGCATCCGCGTGGTGCGCGAGCTGCTCAAGGAAGAAAACCTCACGCTGGACCCGGTGCAGGTCAAACAGCTCTGGGACGAAGCCGAAGCCGCCGAATCGGCCTATGCCCAATACATCCTTCGCGAACCCATCCTCGGTTACAACGCCGATCTGCACAGCGCCCAGTTCCGCTTCATCGCCAACCGCCGCGCCCGCCAGCTCGGCCTCGCCGAACCCTTCCCGGGTGCGGAAAACGTGCTGCCCTGGCTGGACGAGCAGGCCAATATGCGCAAGGAGAAAAATTTCTTCGAAACCCGCGTGACGGAGTACCAATCGGGTGGCGGCTTGAGCTGGGATTGATGGTTTGCGGCGCGTTTAAATGACGAAGGCCTCGCTGATGCGGGGCCTTTTTTGTTGGGTGGGTTCGGCGCGCAGCGACAACCCACCGTGGGCAATCAACGAGGTGTCGTACATTTCTTCGCGAATCGACTCCGCGTTTGCATAATTCGGAGAGCATGCTTACACCACTGTTGCTATGATGCCGGCGTGCGGGTTGAAGTAATCAAGCAGTAGCAATCGGCTAGGAGCGGACGGTCGTTAGTGCGATCCGAAAGCGGGTGTTCGTAGGGTGCAATAACCGAAGGGCATTGCACCAGAAGCTTGCGGAAAAAGAATTCGCTTACAGGTGATCGCGCCAACATCCGGTGCAATGCGCTGACGCTTATTGCACCCTACGTACTGTTTTGCCATTTTGAGTATGCATCGAGCCGAAAATCGACCTCTCAAAACTCGCAATGTTGAACGATCGTCACCCCAGGAGGGGCCGGACGCCCCCCAAAATCGACCCCTCATTTCGGTGATGGGGATTTTTCTACACTTTCGTTAGGCGTCCGAATCCTCCCTCATGTCGCGCCCGCCCCGAAGACTGTTTAATCAGCGCCAAGAGCTAGTCAACCGCTACGCCCGCATTGCAGTGCATCGGTGGATGATGCGTAAGGCCAAAGCACTCGCGAGGCGCCTCAGCCGCCCACGGCTTCAATGGTCGGAGAGAAGGAGGAGGGTCGCGCTCGTTTCTGCTCTTGGAACTCTTGCAGTCGAGGCTGCTAGGGCGCGTCGCCTCGGGTTCGAAGCAAGCACTGTCGTCCTGAACCTCGGACTCTTCTTCCTTATAGCCGAGAGAGATATTCAGGCAGTGAAGATAGATGCTTTGACCCATCCTGACGCTTGGACACGTGGCCTCGCCGCTCGCGTCATTCTCCTGACGATTCACGAACTCGATATTGACAAGGTAGCTGGCAACAAACTCCGGCAGGCCCTTGATGACGGCAAGATACCCGAAGCTTTGCGACAAGAAGTCACGGAGGCAATGCGTGATATTCGCAAGGCTCAGGCGCGGGCGCAACGGCAGTTTGCATACCTGAGGAACTCGACAATCGCACATCGAGACCCCGATGCTATTCGGCAGCATCGGGACATTGTTGAAATCGACGGACTGGAGGTCACACAGGTGGCGGCTGACTTCTATGCCGGAACGAGAAAATTTATTGAAATGATGCCTCGTCTCCTTGCCCAACTGAGTACGTTCCAGGGCATGATCGGACAGCTGAGCGCTCAGAGCGCACGCAAGGAGAACGAGAAATGAGCAGGCGTATCGCTGCGCAGCCTTGTAGGGCGGGTCATTGACCCGCGCTGACGAATATGACGCCCCATTCCGCGCGGGTTACGCCTGCGGCTAACCCGCCCTACGCCTGAACGTCT